>QMNJ01000004.1 GCA_003647715.1 Candidatus Coatesiibacteriota bacterium | reverse complement strand
TTTTCACTCAACCTTAATCTTGGTATCTTATTACCCGTATGACTTAATAGTGGTGATAATGCTCTTTTCACGGTGTTAATGTTCTCTGATATTATGCTCATACCTGTCGGAAATAGCACTCTGTGAAGCAGAATGGATAGGTGTCTTCTTATGGCATACTTTCTCGCAAATGCCACTTTACTACCTTTCAGGTAACAGGCAATAGTAATGGGAATGGTGCGTGAGACACTATGAAGGTCTACTACATAGTGATAACCTTTGCCTGCAATTTCACCCGCCATTTTTAGAATACCATTGAGGTTCTTAAATCTCTCTTCATCTACCGGTATTGGTGATACACCGAAATGCTCAACCAGTTCTGTGTATTTTGAATAGGTAAGATAGTCAATCTTTGCCCCCTTAAGAAATTCTTTAATCAATCCTACTGCAGGATAGGTCCTTGCTATATCGCCCAGAGAAGACAACCGTATTATCAGGACCTTCACCATTTTAGATATTACCTGTTTAATATTTCCTTTATGGTCTTTTCTGCATAATCTCTGTCATTGAATGGAACCTTTTTGTCATCATACACTATAAATCTCTCATGTCCCTTTCCAGCAATCACAACCATATCCCCTCTTCTTGCTTCTGTAAGTGCTTTCTTAATGGCTTCACCCCGGTCAAGAACTGTCTCTGCCTTATCCCTATTCTTCTCGTCCACACCATTTAGGACATCTTTTGCTATCTTGTCCGGCTCTTCACCATAGGGGTCATCGGTTGTGATTATGAACCTGTCAGAGAGTTCAGCGATTATCCTGCCCATCACCGGTCTCTTGGACTTGAACCTTAAGCCGGTTGCACCAAATACAGTTATCAATCTACCTTTCTTAATCTGATGCCTCAATTCGGTCAGTAGAAATCTCAAGCTCTCGGGTGTATGAGCATAATCAATTATTACCCTGAATGGTTGTCCAAGTTTTATCTCTTCCATTCTCCCTGGAGGTGCTTCTGCCCTTTCAATTTGCTCTTTAACGATATTGGAGTCCATTCCCAATTCTATCAGTGCTATGGCAGATAAACCGATGTTCTCAGCATTAAAGGCGCTCATCAAGGGAGACCGTAATGAGATTGTATATCTGTCACTTGTGATTTCTATAGTTTTCTGGCTCTTTTCATCTGATGGTAGCACCATCTTCACTTCGGTGCCCGGTTCGGAAGATACACCTATTGTCTTTATATGAGATATACCTTTAGCCATGTTGTATAATCTCGCTGACCACTGGTTGTCAATATCTATGATTATCTTGCCCCCTGGCTTGATGATATTAAGTATTTTGCTCTTCGCCTTGAAATACCTTTCAATGTCCTTATGAAATTCCAGGTGCTCCGGGTATAGGTTTGTAAATATTGCAATGTCAAGTTCAATGCCAGAGACCCTATCCTGTGCAAGTCCATGGGAGGATATCTCAATCACCGCATACTCACTCCCTTTATCAAGGGCATATGCGATAAAGGGAATTAAAATAGTAGATTCAGGGGTGGTTCTGAATGAATACTCATAATAGTCACCGAAATACCTCCCGACTGTGGAGGATAAAGCCACTCTGCCTATACTATCATTTAATGATTTATATAGGATATAGGATATGGTAGTTTTGCCCTTCGTCCCAGTAATGCCAAAGACCTTCATGCTGTTGCATGGATTGTCATAGAATTTGGCAGTTAATCTGCCCATGGCTCTTCTCACATTTGGGGTGATGATAGTTGGGATTCCAAAATTATGGTATCTCTCAGTAAGGACTGCTACTGCACCATTTGAGATTGCCTCTGATATAAACTCATTACCATTGAAACTCTCTCCGTTTATGGCACAGAATATATTGCCATACCTTACCTGTCTTGAGTCGTGGGTAATTCCCGTTATCGTTGGATTGTCATCTCCTATGAGTTTTATATTATGTATGTTTTTGATTAAGGAATGTAGGTCTGTGGCTCTCTCTATCATTGCTCACTATTTTATAATTGCCACCTTACCTGTCAATCTACCGTCATTTCCACCTATGACCCACAGATATATGCCTGACTCTATATCATTAGAGCCAGATACAGGCCATAAGACACTATCTCGTCCCTCTATGTCTATTTTCTCTATTAGGTCTCCAGATATTGAGTATATTGACAGCGTTTCAAACCCACCGACGCCGGCGAATATAATACCTTCAGAGGTTGCACTGTCCGCCCTATATGGGTTAGGAAACACCACCACCTTTGGTCGGTCTTCCGTGGTCTCCAGAGAGATGGGCTCTATAAGAGTGAGGGCTGTGGCTGCATTCAACCTCGCTGTCAGTGATTGATAGTTGAAGTTGAGATGTTCAATACGGTCTTCTGTTGTGTGGTAGTATGGATACCAGTGGTCGCCCGGATGCTCAATATTACAGATAGCCGGGTATCCGTTCTCCCAGAAGGGGATATGGTCGCTCCCACCACTGCCCTCCTGATGAGGGTAGATGGTTATCTCCGGTAGGTATAATTTGCCGACTTCATAGATATAGTCCCCCAGCCAGGTGTATGGCTCTGTGTCCCTAATATCAAGGTCTATTATATCCTCATCAAGATAGGCAATCATATCCATATTCAGCACTGCAACGATGTTCATATCGTTTTCCCTCGCCCACTCTGCATAAGCCCTACTACCCCATAATCCCTGCTCCTCACCACTGACCAGAAGGTATCTTATGGTTCGTTTCGCCCTTACATCTCTGAGTGCCTTTGCGATAGTGAGCACCGCTGAGGTTCCGCTCGCATTATCGTCGGCTCCGGGGGCAGTATCCCAGGGGAGATTGGATATAGAATCGTAATGGGCAACAAGAATTACCTCCTCATCCGGGTATTCGTAACCCATCTTGCTTCCAACCACATTCTTCCAGTTCAGTTTGCCAAACTCTCCAAGGTTCACCTCCTCCCAGGTTTCACCACCATCCTCAGAGCGTAGTATCCTGCCGACACCAACAGCGAAGAGAGTATTGTATCTCAATGAAGAGATACCGAAGAGTGTTCCGAAGGGGATGTCGCTCTCCACCTCCTCCCAGGTCTCGCCACCATCTGTGGTGTGGAATATGACATCAATGCCACAGCACCACCCTTCCTGACTGTCTTTGAAGTCCACACCTATCAGGTATTCATCTCCCTCTCGCTGTATCTCCCATGTTTCACCGCCATCCTCTGTGTGAAGTATGGTTCCCTTAAATCCAACAATCCAGCCCACATTCTCATTGAGGAAGAATACTTTTCTTAGCATTGCATCGGTATTGGGAATATCAACTTCGGACCAATTATCGCCTCCATCCTCCGTCTTAAGCAGGGTTCCTGCATCACCGCATACAAAACCCTTTTCCTGGTTTATGAAGGTGATAGAGTGGAGTTCTATTGGCGAGATGTTGTGGGCAACATACCAGGTGTCTCCAGAATTATTGGTTTTTAGTATCTGTCCCTCTTTGGTCGTCATAAAGCCGGTGTTTTCATCAAGGAAATGTATATCCAGATAGTGGTAATCAAATCCGGTATCTATGGTCTGCCAAAGTGTTCCATCACTGGTTCTTGATATCTCCCTATGATACCCTGCTATCCAGCCCTTATTGCTATCAAGGAAGTATATGGCGGCGCCTATGACCCTTGATTGACTTCTATCAAAGTTATTGCCATTGTCGTCAGAATGAAAGACATAGCCCGACTTCATAGGGAACCATATCTCGCTTCTGTCGGGAAGACGGTGTAAATCCTGAATCCAGCAGTGTTCCCCTAGGTCATATTGATATGTAAAAACCCTTGAATCGTAGCCCCACTCTCTTAGTTTATCCCTTATGAAGTATCTTGCCTGTGATATCTCGCTTGAAAATGAGTATCGGGTTGGTATCTGCGAAAGATAGTCAACAACCTTGTAGTTCTCATACTCATTAACCCTGTCTATAAGTGAGTCAATCAAGGGATTATATTCAATTCGGGGTGGTATAAAATCAAGGGTCTTGGGAGGTTTCAGCGGGTTTAGTTTATATGCCTCGGCACCTCTCAGTCGCACCTCCTCATCAATTGAACCAAAGCCGTTTATAATTGTCTTGTCTCCACTCAGTTTTATGTGTATCTTTGATAATGTGTAAATATCCGAAAGGTCCCTGTTAAGAGGGTTAAATATTATATATAAGTCCGCGCCCTCTGGTATTGGTCCATATCTGTCATATTCACCGTATATGGGAAATACAGGTGATTGGGTCTCTGACCTTATGACCGCCCTGCCCTCATCCATAAGAAGAAGGCACTCTTTCTCCATTAAAGCACTTATCTCTATGTCTTCAATTGAGGTCACAAATACATAATCTGAGTTAGATAACCCGGTTAGAAGAAGGATGAATATAAGGGTGACCTCTAACCTAAATGATATTTGCATTTTTGAGACACCTCAGCATGTTCTCTACATGTGTTCCCGACCAGAATATTCTATCACAGTCGGGGCATATTTTGAATTCAGTATGGGTCTGGTAGATATATGGCGGGACTCTATCTCTTATCTCTTCCCTCGCTATATCTTTCAGGGGTGTGTTGCAGACGAGGCATCTGGTAAATGGTGTAGCACCTTGAAGAAAACCGGCTTCCTTCAACTTATGCAATGACTCCATCGTCTTCTCTGGTAAGAGGATGACTCTTTCTCTTCCAAGTTCTTTTATGGTTGCACTTCGTGTTAAGAGGACTCTATCTTCGCTTATGGCTTCTTTGAGCACCAAAGGTGCTGGATTATGGAACTTGGCGGTGGTGTCTAATCCCAGTATTCTCAGCCACTTTACAACATCACCACATGTGCCATCTGACATAAATTTCATAATATTATTATATATTATACAACTTAGTTATATATGTGAAGCTTGGTAAATTCTAACATTAAATTATATTATATTAATTATTAATTATATTTTGTAATGAGTTAAATATATTACATTTATTGTGAGTTTATTGACCACAATTATGAAAATAAGTAAGGGAATATGTTTAAAAAGTATTGAATGTTGATTTAGGATATGATATTATATAGAAATGATTTCAGGAGGAGAGAATGGAAGAGAACAACGAATACTCTGCTGAGACTATAAAGGTGCTGAAGGGATTGGAGGCGGTGAGAAAGCGTCCTGCTATGTATATTGGTTCAACGGGACCCACAGGTCTCCACCACCTGGTGAACGAGGTAGTTGACAATTCCATAGATGAGGCACTTGCAGGATACTGCACCAGGATTGATGTGGTAATAAAGGAGGATGGTTCGTGCCTGGTTAGGGATAACGGGCGTGGTATCCCAGTTGAGATGCATCCCGAGGAGAAGAAGAGTGCCTTGGAGGTGGCTATGGCGACATTGCATGCAGGTGGCAAGTTTGACAGCAAGACCTACAAGGTTGCAGGTGGACTTCATGGTGTTGGCGTATCGGTGGTGAATGCACTCTCGGAGTGGATGGTGGTAGAGGTGGGGAGGGATGGCTACAAGTGGAGTCAGAGATATGAGAGGGGAAAGCCAAAGACGCCAGTAAAGAGGGGTCGCAAGACCAAGTTTGTTGGAACTGTAGTGAGGTTTATGCCAGACCCTGAGATATTTGATTCCATTGAGTTTAATTCGGACATTATAGTATCAAGGTTGAGAGAGCTTGCGTTTCTGAATAAGGGTCTTATTATTACTTTTGAGGATAAGCGCAATAATGAAAATCAGAAGAAGGTCAAGATGCAGTATAAGGGGGGACTATCTTCATTCGTATCATATATTAATGAAAACAGAAACCCTATTCACAGAAAGGTTGTCCATTTTGAGGCGAATAGGAACGGGGTCCAGGTTGAGTGTGCAATGCAATATACTGACTCGTATTCAGAGACCATTCTCTCCTTTGCTAATAATATCAACACCATTGAAGGCGGGACTCATCTGACGGGCTTTAAGACCGCATTAACCAAATTGATTAATGATAATGCCAGGAAACATAAACTCCTGAAGGAGAATGACATATACATATCAGGTGATGATACCAGGGAGGGTTTGACCGCAGTCATTTCTATTAAGTTGCCAAATCCACAGTTTGAAGGGCAAACCAAGACCAAATTGGGTAATAGTGAGATATCGGGTCTTGTGAGCTCACTGGTATATGAGAAACTGGGTGAAGCATTTGAGGCGGATAAGGGGCTGGTAAAGAAGATTGTCAAGAAGGCGATTCTCGCTGCGAGGGCGAGGGAGGCGGCGAGGAAGGCAAAGGAACTGACTAGGAGAAAGAGTGCTTTAGAGACCGCAAACCTCCCCGGGAAGCTGGCTGACTGCACATCTCAGGATGTAGAGGAGACAGAGTTGTTCATAGTAGAAGGTGATTCGGCAGGTGGAAGTGCAAAGCAGGGCAGGGATAGGTGGTTTCAGGCAATACTGCCTATCAAGGGTAAGATACTTAATGTGGAGAAGGCACGGCTCAACAAGATATTGAGCAATGAGGAGATTGGAACAATTATTACAGCCATTGGAACGGGAGTTGATAGAGGGGGGGATTTTAATATTAGCAACCTGCGCTATGGGAAGATTATCTTAATGACTGACGCAGACATTGATGGTGCTCATATAAAGACGCTTCTTCTCACATTCTTCTATCGCTATATGCCTGAATTGATAAGACAGGAAAAGATTTATATTGCTCTTCCACCCTTATACAGGATTGTGGTTGACAAAAAGGAGGTGTATGTTTATAGCGAGAAGGAGAAGGAGAAGATATTGGAAAAGCTTGATGGTAAGAAGTATGAAATTCAGAGATATAAGGGTCTTGGAGAGATGAACCCCCAGCAGTTATGGGAGACAACTATGAGGAGGGAGACAAGAAAGTTGATAAAGGTTAATATTGAAAGCGCTGCTGAGGCGGACAGGGTGTTTTCTACCCTGATGGGTGATAAGGTAGAGCCGAGGAGGAGGTTCATTGAGGAGAATGCGACCAGGGTAAGGCACCTTGATATATAGCGCTATTTGTGTTTAATAGAATAAATTGAATTGTATCAAAGTAAGCAATTGTAATATAAAATTATAGATTACTTTTATTTCTTAGCGTGTTTTTTTACCTTTTAGTTTAGATGTTATCTATAATGTCTCTATGGTGATAAATATTGCGTGTTTTATTGTTATAGAGTAAGATTATGTTTATTGGATTTGAAAGTTTTTCGTTGTAATTATAGTTTTGATTATCTTTGTCAATTCATGCTTAATAAATATATCATTAGGAGTTGTAACACATCGTCTTATATCACACTATAAATTGTCCTAATAGTTGGTTCAACAGTTTAATATCTGTTTATATCATTGTGAAGAGGTAATATAATATATATGACTATGGATACTACTGTTCTAATACTGGCGGGTGGACGAGCCGAGCGGCTTCTTGTTCTCACCAGATTGAGAGCCAAATGTGCTATACCCTTCGGGGGCAGATTCAGAGTGATTGACTTCGTGCTCTCAAACTGTGTTCATTCAGGATTATTCCGCATAGGTATTCTCGCTCAGTATAATCCGGTATCGCTTCAACATCATATTGGCTCTGGGCGACCCTGGGACCTGGATAGAAGAGAGGGTGGAGTCAGCATACTTCAGCCATATGCGATGAAGGGAGGTGGGGTGTTCTATCGGGGGACCGCAGATGCCATATATCAAAATCTTGATTTCATTGGGCATGAAAGAATTAAAGAGGTCCTGGTTCTCTCGGGAGACCAGGTTTATAAGATGGACTACCGCCCATTCATTGAATATCACCGTTCTCACAAGAGTCCTCTGACAATTGCGGTAACACAGGTTTCGGAGGAGGATATCAAGAGGTTTGGATTGGTAAATATTGATTGTAATGGGAGAGTAGTAAGATTTATTGAGAAGCCGAAAGAGGTGTGGGAGGGTTTTGCTTCTATGGGGATATATATATTTGATGCTAACTATTTGAGAGAGGTCATTGAAGAGAGATGTGGTTGTGAGGAGAGATTTGATATTGTAAATGATATAGTTATTCCTCTCATTGAAGAAAAGGGTGTATATGCGTATGTATTTGGAGGTTATTGGGAAGATATAGGGAAGCTCAGTTCATATTATGAGGCGAATATGGCGTTGCTGGATGAGTTTCCCAAATTGAATCTCTATGACTATTCATGGAGAATTCTTACCAGAGAGAACGATATGCCTGCTTTGAGGATACAGACATCTGCTAATGTTAGCTGTTCACTGATATGTAATGGAGCAGTCATCAAGGGAACAGTTATGAATTCTATAATATCAGGTGGTGTGGTGGTTGATGAAGGGGCATACATAAGTAATTCAATAGTTTTTGAGGATAGTTATGTCGCAAGGGGCGCGAAAATTGAGAACGCTATTGTTGATAAATTGGTTAGTGTGGGAAGGAATGCCAGCATAGGAGTGGGTGATAGGGGACCATATAATGAGGATTTCCCCGAGGATTTGAATTCAGGGATAACCCTTATAGGTAAGGGAGCAGTGATACCTGAAGGGTATAGAATCGGCAAGAACTGTGCGGTTGACATCTTCGTCAAGGACTACGAGTTACCTACGGAGGGCATTGAATCGGGTAAAAGCGTGTTATTGCCTGAGAGCGAGATAAGGTTAAGGGGAGAGCATGATATTCTGGAGAGGGAGGTGTTTTGGGATTAGTTTATTTTTGTTGAGATGAGAGGGAACAAGAAGATATCGGTTGTAATACCCTGCCACAATGAGGAGGTGGGGATACAGAAGGTTCTCTCCACAATGCCTGATTTTGTAGATGAGGTTATAGTGGTTGATAACAATTCTGAAGATAGAACTGCTGAGGTAGCTCGTGAATATGGTGCGAAGGTATTGCTGGAGACCAGGCAGGGGTATGGTGCCGCCTATAAGAGGGGGCTATCGGAGGCATGTGGTGATATTATCGTGACTATGGATGGTGATGCCACATATCCAAGGATTGCCATTGCTTATTTGGTAGATATACTATTTGAGGACGAGCTTGATTTCATATCTGCTTGGAGAATTGCGATTGACTGGCGGGAGTCGTTTGATTATATGCTGAGATTCATTGGCAATAAGATATTCAATCTGACTATATTGCTACTATATCAAAAGCACATTCATGATTCACAATCTGGGATGTGGGTATTTAATAGAGATGTGCTTGACAGTATTACTCTTGAAAGTGATGGAATGCCCTTTTCTCAGGAGTTTAAGCTGGAGGTATTCTGCAGTAAGCATTTGAGAGCAAGGGAGGTTCCCATTCAGTTCAGTTATTATAAGCGGAAAGGTGAGTCGAAACTATCACTATGGCGTGATGGTATAATAAACTACATCAACCTATTCACAAAGAGATATAAGATGCTTTTTAAAAAAAGCGATAAATAAGTAGAAATGGGTCTTATTTATACAAACACCTGATTACTCCTATGCTGGAGTTTAGAATTGCATTGTTATCACTATAGATACATCTGATAAGTAAGTCGCCTTTATCCTCTGTGCTAAATAGAGACCAAACTCCATCAACTCGCTTATATGAACGGGGTTCAAACATATCGGGGTCACAATATACGCCGTCGCAATCAGGATAATAACCCGCTTGTATGTATACTATGTAGAAGTCCTCCGACTGCTCCCAGGGGAAGTAATCAATATTGTAGAAATTCCAGTAATCATTGGTATAGTTGTCAAACTTCTTAACCCATAGTTCTTCGTTAGGATATCCCTCAAAGTCGTTGTAAATGGCGATAAAACATGAATGTAGTTCATCCGTTGCACTCTTGATATATATTTTTGCTTCTTTTATGTATCCGGGGGTGAATGGAGGAGTAAACCTTACTGCCCAGGCATCACCACTTTCAAGGTGGTAGTTGGGTATGTAAGGATTACCATCATCATAACTCAGTTCAGTTTCATCGGCGAGTGATAAATAGGGAATAAGCAGAAATATAACGACCGTTAATATATATAAACTTCTCATATACTCACCATTGCTATTATATCAAAAAAGTATCAATATGTTTCAATATGAAAAAAAACAATATAAATTAGTTATTTCTTGGATAGTTTGGCTATCACCAGTTTACTTATTGCTTTTAGTGTTTCAAAGACACCCACACCTTTTATTGCTATTGATTCAAAAGCAGGCACATTATCTACATTTATTGCTTTGTCAAGTTCCTCAAAGCTCATCACATTTGGAAGGTCTCTTTTGTTGTATTGTATGACATAGGGGATGTCCTTCAAGTCGTATCCGTTCTTCTTGAGGTTTATCTTCATATTCTCAAATGACTCAATATTATCATCAAAGCGCTCCCTCTGTGAATCAACTACAAAGACAATGCCATCTACCCCTTTGAGTATCAGTTTTCTGCTTGCGTCGTAGTGAACCTGTCCGGGCACAGTGTAGAGATGGAATCTGGTCTTAAAACCATGGACACTCCCCAGCTCCAGAGGCAGAAAGTCAAAGAAGAGAGTTCTGTCGGTTTCGGTGGCTAACGATACCATCTTGCCCTTTATATTATCTGGAATCTTCTCGTGTATGTATAGAAGATTTGTGGTCTTACCACCAAGACCACAACCATAATAGATAATCTTGCAATTTATCTCCCTTGAAGAATAATTAATAAGAGCCATTATTATTCTCTGAACAGTTTATCTATCTCTTCTTCTGCGCTGGTTTGAAATTTTGTGTCTATAGCTTCCTCGCCTTCTTCTACTGCTACCTTTTCAAAGATGGAATTGAATACAGGAGTGAGGTCTTCTATCGCCTTTTTAACCCTCAATCTAACCAGACCAAGTGTTGTCCTATTGTCAAAAACTACCACAAGTATTATCCTCTTTGCAACAATGGATATATGTATGGATTCACTCTCACCCTGGTGGAATAGAACTGAGAATTCTCTCTCACCAATTATCTTGGCGAGCTCGCTGGTTGCTGCATAGTTACCCGCTGAGAGTGTGGCAAATGCCATTGAATCTATGGTTTCTGTCTCGCCCTGGATTGATATCATCTGCCCTGACCTGTCAACTAAAAGAACGAACTTGGAGCTTGATTCCTCAAGAAGACGAGTCAAGATCTGGTTGACCTTGGTGTAGTCGTCTTCAAACATTATTAGATTGGGCTCAACCATCTATATTCACTCCTTCGGTTGCCGTTTATTTTCTAAAAATTAGATTATATCCTAAATCATTCAAATATTATAATACTTATATTTACAAACACAAACGAAAATCTCATCGCTGGGAAGTATTATACCATAATTTTCCAAGCGTTCTTAATATTCTATCTATTTATCTTTCTCACCTACGAAGCACCCCTCAAGTTTCTGTAATCTCTCCCATCTCTGGTCAACATCTTTCTGTATTTCACCTATAAGGTGCTCGTATTTCGGGGTGAATAGGTGTTTATATCTTCCTTGCGGTTTAAGCCATTCCTCAACCGGCTTCTTCTCCCTCGGTTTGTAGGTTATTCTCAGAATGCCCTCCTCTATCTCATAAAGTGGCCATACACATGTATCCACAGCAACTCTCAATATCTCAATTGTATCCTCCATTTTATGCCTCCAGCCCCTGTTGCAGGATGATAGGGCATTGATGAATGTGGGTCCATCATAGCTTATCGCCTTCTCAACCTTCTTGTTCAAGTCTCGCCAGTGACTTGGAGATACCTGAGCGGCATAGGGAAGATGGTGAGCGGCGATTATCATAGTCAAATCCTTTCGCTTTTGCATTTTGCCAGGAATAACCTTGCCTGATGGTGAAGTCATTGTGTGAGCACCATAGGGTGTAGAACCTGACCTCTGAATGCCGGTATTCATATATGCCTGATTATCGTAGCAGACATAGAGGAACCTATGACCTCTCTCAATTGCACCTGAAAGCGACTGAATACCTATATCGTATGTTCCGCCGTCTCCACCGAAGGCAACAAAGACAATGTCCTTATCAATCTTTCCCTGTCTTTTAAAGTGGCGGTAGGCGGTCTCCACGCCAGATATAGTTGCGGCTGCGTTTTCAAAAGCATTATGCATCCACGGGACTGCCCAGGATGTATATGGGAAGATAGTTGTAGCAACCTCCAGACAACCAGTGGCGTTTGATAATACCATCGGTTTATCTATTGAAAGTAGAACCTGCCTTACTAATATTGAAGCGCCACAACCTGCGCATAATCTATGTCCACCTATCAGCCGTTCCGGTCTGGACGCAAGTTCTTTTAAGTTTGCCATATTATCTAAACCTCCCTTATTCTCTCACTCCAAGGTAGTCAACCCTGTTCTTAACTTCTGCTCCTTCTGCTATATCCACTGCCTTCATAAAGGCGGTCTTCAACTCATCTTTGGTGATGTTCCTACCTCCCAGACCATATATAAAGTCAATAATTTCAGGAGGATTCTCAATACCATATAGAGCACTTCTTATCTCGGTAAACAGAGGACCACCAAAAGCACCGAAGGAGTCAGACCTGTCAAGAACAACAATTGATTTCTTGTCCTTGAGTGCTTCTCTCAGTTTATCATGGGGGAAGGGTCTGAACACTCTGGGCTTAAGTAAGCCAACACCTAAACCTTCTCCTCTCAACTCATCAACTACCACTTTTGCAGTTCCAGCAGTTGAAGATAGAACCACCATCACTACATCCGCATCGTCAAACCTGTATTTCTCAAAGTATTCATATCTTCTACCGGAGACATCTTCATACTTCTTGAAGACCTCAGGTATTACATTATAGGCGTGTTTC
The DNA here is from genome assembly GCA_003647715.1 of Candidatus Coatesiibacteriota bacterium. Classification (GTDB taxonomy): domain Bacteria; phylum RBG-13-66-14; class B26-G2; order B26-G2; family B26-G2; genus B26-G2. The sequence goes on along the minus strand of QMNJ01000004.1, from coordinate 19,076 downwards.
ATTCCCTCTACCTGTTGTCTCTTGTGCTCAATATAGTAATCGTGGAAATCAAGTGGTCCAAAGGTAAATGGATTATCGGTATCTAAAATATTTATCCTTGGTTTATATTCTCCGACAAAGTCCTTAACTGTCTTGTCGTCTAATACCTCAACTACTTCATTGGTATGGCTTATTATAAATCCATCGTAGCAGACCATCACAGGTAGTTGGACATCTGGATGCTCCGCAATGGGGACAGCTGTGATAAGGAGGTCGTATGCCTCCTGTGTGTTCTCTGCGTAGAACTGTATCCATCCAGTGTCTCTTCCACCCATGGTATCACTGTGGTCGCAGTGAATATTGATTGGAGCAGAAAGAGCACGGTTGACTACCGCCATTACTATTGGCAATCTGGATGATGCGGCAATGTATAGAATCTCCCACATCAATGCGAAGCCGTTGGCACTGGTTGCCGTCATAACCCTTGCTCCTGCTGAAGCCGCTCCAACACAGGCACTCATTGCTGAGTGCTCGGACTCAACGGTAATCAGGTCTGTATCTATCAAACCATCTGCAATGTAACGTGCGAAATTGTGCATCAATTCTGTCTGCGGTGTGATTGGATATGCAGCGACTACATCCGGTTCTATCTGCTTGAAGGCAAGCGCAGAACCCTCATTTCCAGTAATGACAAGTTTTTCTACCATCTCTATCACCTAACTCTCTTTCTCCGCATAATCAGCTTCTCTGACCATCTCTATGGCATTTGCCTTGGGTGGGCACTCTTTGGCGCAGATACCACAACCCTTACAGTGGAAGTAGTTTATACCTTTCATTTTACCGTCTTCTACAATGATTGCTGAATCAGGGCAGTAGATAAAGCACAGAAGGCAGTTAATGCATCTTTCCTCGTGAAAAATGGGTCTGAATGTTCTCCAGGAACCTGTCTCAAAGTTCCTTGAGTTGGCAGCGTCCTCTATTATGCCACCTATAGGCAAATCTTTCCATCCCTTCTTCATATTGATTTTACCTCCTCGTATGCTCTTTTTGCTGCGGCTATATTACCTTTGATAATCTCATCTCTTCCCGCAAATTTCTTTGTAAATACCCTTTCTATTGCATCTAATGGCACTATTCCAGTAACCTTCACTACTGCTCCAAGAACAGGTGCATTAGGAAAGTCCCTCTTCAGAATATCAAGTGATATACCTGTAGCATCAATTGTATGGATGTTGGTCTTTTTCTTCAGTTTATTCGCTATCTTTTCAGGTGGAAGGGTGGTGTTTACTATCACTGGACCATCCTTCTTAAGACCCTCTAGGACAGGGATGCTGTCAATAAGTGTTCCGTCTATGATTACAACGATGTCAGGACTTTCAATGAATGAATGGATAGTGACCTTCTTGTCTGAGATTCGGGTAAAGCCGGCCACTGGAGCCCCTGCTCTCTCGGGTCCATAGTCCGCAAATCCCTGAACCTCTTTGCCGGTCTCAAATGCCGCTTCTGCAAGAAGGAGTGCTGCGGTCTTAACACCCTGACCTCCCCTACCATGAAACCTTATCTCAAGCAGTTCATTTTCCAACTCATTCTACCTCCTGTAAAATGATTCTTGACTAATTTGTGAAATATAATACAAAAGTGGCATTCAAGTCAAGAGTAATAGGTGTTTATACTTACTTTAGTAGTTCTTGTTTTTCTTATTAATGATAATCTTCCTTGACAGAGAGATAGATTATTAATAGAATTCGTTGAAAATGGCTGTAAAAAGAAGGTATAAATATCAAAAGGATTCTGAGGAGCACTCCCGTATAGAGAAGATAAGGGATACCTTCTTGAGATACTGGAGGATAATAGTAGCAACCCTGGTGGTGATAACAGTGGTTTTGACTTCATATTACACCTATAACTATATACAGACCAGGAAGAAAGAGAAGGCGTCTATTGATTATGCTAACTTTGTAGAGACATTGAGAACCCTTGATAAGGAGGGCATAGATAAAGAAGCGACCCTTAAATCGCTTGAAAAAGAAGCAAAGGAGATAGTGGATGAACACTCAGGCACGGTGTTTCCACAACTCGCTATTCTGAATCTTGCAACAGCGTTCTATGAAAATGGCAATTATGATAAAGCAAAGAAATATTACCAGATGTGTGATGATTTGGCGGATGATGACCTGATAAAATTATCATCTCAGTGGGGAGTCGCTGATTGCCTTTATTATATGGGAAGGTATGAAGAGGCATCAAATTATTACCTTCAGATTAAGGATAGATTCATAGGAGACCCGCTCCTACCCGGAGTTCTGATAAGGGGTGCTGAATGCTACATTAAGTTGCAGAAGTATGATGATGCATTAAAGCTCCTCTACCTGCTCAGAGCACAGTATCCTGATTCCGCTTTCAGACAGAAAGCAGATGATATGATTAGCAGATTGGGTGGTTAGGATTTAAAAGGGGATAAGAGAATATATGGGGAGACAGCTTAGAAGATGGGATAGATTATTCCTCATATTTGATTACCTTGGACCATTGTGTCTTCTCTCTTCGGGTAGAAAGCATAACAGATTTATGAGATTCCATTTTGACCAGGGCATTGCCTTCTTCTCCGTTGAACTATTTCTGTTTATTATATCTGACATAGTATTGAATATGCTTGGTGTTGTTGAACACTATATGTTTGCGGGGATGGTGTTTATTCTATTATTACCTGTCAACATTACCGCAATCACTTTATCCATCAGGGGAAGATACTTCAGGATTCCAGTAATTGGCTGGGAGAGAAGCGAGGTTGAAAACTATCTGGGTATAGAGAGGGAGAAGACGGGTTAGTAAAAGATATGTCTTTTGTTTGTTAAATTGTATTAGAAAGGAAGGAGGTTGATATGGCTGAGAGTAAGGATATAAAAGAGATAGAAGAGGGAAAATCAGTTGCATGGCTTGGTTATCTCGGGATTTTATGCCTGATACCACTGCTTGCTTATAAGGATAATAAGTTCGCCAAGTTCCATGGAAAGCAGGGTCTCTTCTTCTTCATTGCCTATATTATTGCTTTCATTATCCTAGGGATTTTAACCAAAATCTTCAGTTACACCTTTACACCAATATATTTTATAATATGGATACTGGATGTATTGCTGTGGATTGTGGTTATTGTGTTCTCCATCATAGGCATTATCAAGTCGCTTCAGGGAGAATACTGGAAGATGCCTGTAATCGGTGATTGGGCAGAGAAGCAGAAGATATAGAGTTCATCTGAATGTGCTGGAATACAAAAGGGGCTCCGATGTGAGCCCCTTTTCATATTAAAGAAGTTTACACTTTATAGAGGTGATGTCATAAGCCGGATTCTGTAATCCCGCATAATACGGGATGGCGGTAATCAATCTTGGAGACAGAGTTACCTCTATCTCTCTGCGCTGCCTACCCGGGTTTATGGCTTATTGCCACCAGATGGGCAATCTGGCGCCATATCAATGGTCTTCGCCCTGTCTGGCATTGCTCCAGGCGGGGTTTACCAGCGAGTTTGGTTGCCCAAAACTCCGGTGGTCTCTTACACCACCCTTTCACCCTTGCCTGCTCATAATGAGCATTGGCGGTCTGGTCTCTGTGGCACTCTCCATCGTCATAAGACGCCCGGGAATTACCCGGCGCCCTGCCCTGAGGAGTCCGGACTTTCCTCACCCTTTCAGGCGCTACCACCGACACCACCTCTATAAAATATATTATAACAAAGTTATTTTATGTTTAGGTTAAATAAAGCAGGTGAATTAAAAGACATTGGATATGCATTTTATCTAACCTTCTTGAACATTCTATCCCACCTGTAGCCCTCCCAGAACTTCCATCTTGGGTGAGGAATGACATCGTAATAGTGTCTATATATCTTACCGCATATCTTGCAAATATAATATCTTTCTGATTTCTTTAGACCAGAAGGTATATTCCTCAATGCCACACGCTTATCTATAGGTTCAAGTTCGCTCCCACAGCCCCTTCTGGTGCATTTATCTGGGGCCCTTGATAGGTATATAAACCACACTCTGCCAACTATATCATCTGAGTTTATTACACCAAACGACCTGCTATCCCTACTCTCATCAATATTTTCACCTATTAGAAAATATGAGTTTTTAGGTATGAGCGTCTCTTTAATATCTATATTCCCGAATAGATAGTTTGGTTTCAACCTACCATTAATATATAGAAACCCATTTCTTATCTCTAGTTCCTCGCCTGGAAGCCCTATCACTCTTTTTACATATAGACCGGGCTGGGGAACCAGATAACCCCTCAACCTATAATACAGCGTTTGAAAGAAGCCAAATCTTCTGCCAAACTCCTCATCAGGCATTTTGAATACTACAACATCGCCTCTGTGTGGTTTTGTGAAATAATATGATACCTTCTCGGTTATAACATAGTCCCCAACCAGAAGCGTATCCTTCATTGAACCGGATGAGATATATAGTGCCTGCAGAGCAAAGAACTTCAGTATGACACCCAGGGCGACTCCGATGATTAATGCCTTTATAATGCCTTTCGCTGTGAGTTTCGCTTTCAAGATACCTTAATATTTATCATATAGTAAGTGTATGTTGAATCAAACATATTGACTGATTATCCTGTTTTTGAGGAGCATTAACAGTCATCGCATATTAGTGTATCATCATCAGAAGACGACTCCATCTTATATGCTTCCAGAATTTATAATAGGGTTCATCGGTGGCGTCCCACCACTCACGGTGGATGGTTCCGCATCTCTCACATTTGTAGAACTTCTCTACATCGTCAACATTGATGTTGTAGTGTTTGAGCCCCTGTTCCCTGTCTATAGGTATAATCTTCCCTCGGCAGGGGAATACATTACAGTGTGATGGTATCCACGACCAGTATATGAACAATGCTTCGCCTATTATGAACTTCTCTGGCAGTGGTCCCCAATATCTTGAATCGCTTGATTTGTTCCTGTTATCACCCATAAGAAAGTAACAATCATCGGGTATGTAGTATGGTCCAAAATCGCCGACAGGTTTGAATTTCAGGTATGGTTCATCAAGTGGCTTGTCATTAATATATATCACACCATCCTTCATCTCAAGTTTCTCCCCCGGAAGACCTATCACCCGTTTAATAAGGTTTTTCCTATTTATTAATGGTCTTCCTGTCAGGTCTCCAATCCACTGAAGAAGCGTCTTGTAGGGATTGATGGAGTTGTCCTGGTGGGGGTATTTGAAGATAATGATTTCACCTCTCTTGGGTTCTACAAATCGGTATTTCATCTTGTTGGCTAATATCAGGTCACCTACAAGGAGGGTATCTTTCATAGAACCCGAGGGGACCTGAAATGCCTCAAGGATGAAGACCCTGATAATAACCACCAGAACAATGATTATTAAGATGCTTTTAATTGTATCCCAGGCGGTCTTCCTTACCTTTTTAGTTCCATATCTAGATGTTCTCTTCTTCTCTTTCATGACTTATAGTATATCCTCCTTAAATAATATGTATAACGAGCATACTGGAGAGATATTTAATGCCTATTATCTATTTATTCTCTTTGAATATCAAGTATTGAAAGGAACGCCTCCTGTGGTATCTCAACCTTTCCTACCATCTTCATTCGCTTCTTGCCCGCTTTCTGTTTCTCAAGTAGTTTTCTCTTTCTGGTGATGTCTCCACCGTAGCACTTTGCGGTAACATTCTTTCTAAGGGGTTTAACATTGGCACGGCTTATTATCTTGCCTTCGCATGATGCCTGAATGACCACCTCAAACAACTGTCTGGGGATGACCTTTTTCAGCCGGCTGACCAGGTCCCTTCCAATGTTATATGAGTTATTCTTATGGACTATGGTAGATAGTGCATCAACAGGTTCTCCATTCACCAGTATATCCAGTCGGACGAGCGGAGCGGACCTGAAACCAACCAGTTCGTAATCAAACGATGCATACCCTCGTGAGACCGATTTCAACAGGTCGTAGAAATCAATAATTACCTCGGATAGGGGCATCTCATACTCAAGAACTACTCTATTAGGGTCAATATATTCCATGGTCTTGAAGTCCCCTCGCTTCTTCTCACATATCTGCATAATATCCCCAATAAATTCAGTTGGTGAAATGATAGTTGCTTTTATAAACGGCTCTGCAATTGATTCAATTTCGCCTCTCGCAGGCATCTTAGCAGGATTCTCAACCCTTATGGTCTTACCACCTACGAGTGTTATCTCATATACCACATTTGGTGTGGTGGTAATCAGTGAGAGGTCAAATTCTCTTTCCAACCGCTCCTGAATTATCTCCTTATGTAAAAGCCCCAGAAATCCCAAGCGAAAACCGAAGCCAAGTGCTTCTGATACTTCGGGTTCATAGGTGAACGATGAATCGTTCAATGATAGTTTTTGCAGAGCATCAAGAAGGAGGTTGTAGTCATCAGAATCGGAGGTGTATAGACCGCAGAAGACCATGGGCTTTACCACTTTGTAGCCCGGTAGCGGTTCTTTGGCGGGCATACTATCGGTGGTAATGGTATCGCCTATCTTAACCTTTATAATTTCCTTGATTCCAGTGGCAATATAACCAACTTCACCTGCACGCAGCATACTGACCTGTCTGGGTTCAGGCGAGAATATACCAATCTCCAGCGTTTCAAACACCACTGATGATTGCATAAATTTTAGCATCTGTCTGGCTTTTAATGTCCCATCAAATAATCTGATATATGCAAGCACACCTTTGTAGGAGTCATATATAGAGTCAAAGACGAGGGCTTTTGCTGGATTTTCAGGGTCTCCCTTGGGAGGTGGAATTCTCTCAACTATTGCTTTCATAAGCATCTCAATACCTGTGCCTTCCTTGGCGCTTGTGAATAGGACATCTTCAATATTTGCACCCAGTATGTTAGCCAGGTCATTTGCAACCTCTTTTGGTCTCGCCTGCGGTAAATCAATTTTATTGACCACAGGTATTATCTCAAGACCCGCCTCAATTGCCATATAGGCATTGGATAGTGTCTGTGCCTCAATTCCCTGTGAGGCATCTACCAGAAGTATGGTTCCCTCACATGCTGTGAGTGAGCGAGAGACCTCATAGGTGAAGTCAACATGCCCCGGGGTATCAATTAGATTGAAGATGTATGTGGTGTTGTCGTGATTATAGAGCATCTTGACAGGGTGCATCTTTATGGTTATCCCCCTCTCCCTCTCCAGTTCCATCCTGTCCAGGAATTGTGCCCTCATCGTTCTCCTGTCAATAGTTCCGGTCAGTTCAAGCATTCTGTCAGCCAGGGTTGACTTGCCGTGGTCAATATGGGCGATTATAGAGAAGTTCCTTATTCTTTCCAAATATTCAACACTCATAAAGTATCAGGATATTATATCTTTTCTGGGGACACAAAGTTGAAGAAAGTTAATAGGACAATCTTCAAGTCAAAGAGTAGGTTCCAATTCTCAATATAGTATATATCATATTCAATTCTCTCACTGAGAGAGGTATCTCCTCTCAAACCATTGACCTGCGCCCATCCGGTCAGTCCACTCTTGACCCGGTGTCTCTCAAGGTATCTCGGTATTTCTTTTGAGAACTTCTCAACGAATACAGGACGCTCAGGTCTTGGACCGACTATTGCCATATCACCCTTTAGAACATTGAACAACTGGGGCAGTTCATCTATGGAGAATTTGCGCATAAATCTACCATATGGTGTTCTCCTCGGGTCATCCTTCTTAGCCCAGACGGGACCGGTCTTTTTCTCAGCTCCTACACGCATAGAGCGGAACTTATACATCATAAATGGTTTGTTATCCAATCCGACACGCTCCTGTTTGAATAAGATGGGACCAGGTGATGTGGCTTTTATGATTACGGCAGATATAATCATTATAGGTGAGGTAATGACTATCCCTACCACTGAGATAATAATATCAAGAACTCGCTTGATAAACCTGTTAAACGGTGTAAGGGGGAGTTGTTTCAATGTGAAGAGTGGAATACCGAACTGGTTATCGGCGGTTACCTTGGAACGCATAATGCCCAGAATATCGGTAGCAATGCGAAGAGTGATGTTTGCCTTTTCAGACATTTCTATTATTTCATATAAACTTGATTTCTCAATCTCCTCGGTGATATAAATCTGGTCTATCACTTCATTCTTTGATAGTTTAATTACATCGGATATGCTACCTATGTATGGAACTTTTTCAGGGAGTTCTTTAATAAAATCTTCCTTATCATCGCCTGATAGTTCTTTAATTGAAGCAACACCCTTTAGTTTGTTTGGTCCATCACCCTTAATCATTTTGTTTATTATTAGTCGTGCTAACTCATTGTTACCGACCACCACGCTCTGCTTCAAGCCGATTCCCTTCTTCCAAAGACGATGGACAATAATGCTCAGAATAAATCTGAATGTAAACATTAATAGTATAGATATGAAAGTGAAAAGAATTAGGGTCAAGCGGGAGTATGAGAATGCCCGATAGAAGAAAGCGATACCAAGGGTTATAAGAATTGAGATTGCACCTGCGTATATAATTAGGAACAATTCGTCTATTATATGCCTGACCCTGAAATCCCTGTATAGACCAAGGTTTAGGTTGACAATGAGCCATACAGGAATAAATACCACAAGAGTTGCAATATAGTAATTAATATCAACCAGTGGTTTCTTGGGTGTGAATATCTCTGTGTGGAACCTGAGGTAAAATGCAGCATAGATGCTAATAATTATCGCAATGATGTCAAATAACACTGCCAGAAATATTATTATCTTCTTCAAACTAATACTCCATCAACTCAATATATTTCTTCTCACAGTTATCTACTTCTTGACAGAACTCAATGAAATCTGGGTAGCTTTCTGCTGGCAGGGTTCCACCTTTTATGTGAAGTATTCTCTTTACCCGCAAGCCCCTATCTGTAATATGGTATGTCAGTTCATAATATGTATATTTGGTCTTAAGGTGAACATCATCAGGTATGGTCTTGAATGTAAATCCTGGTGGGGGGATGATAAGTATATCATCTTTGTATGTCTCAGGTCGGTTAAATCTCATTGGCTGGATGCGTGTAGCAGAGGATATGAACGCCGAGGACAACTGGTAAGCACCAGGCACAGATGGTATTCTAAGGGTTTTACCGTATCTTACTCCAAAGTTTGGTTCTACGAAATGAAAATGGTATGAAAACACTCCATCAAGGTCATCAAGATTAAAGAAGTCAACCTGCATAAGTGTGAGATAGGGGAAATACTGCCCAAGAGATGCCTCTACCAGTCGTTCACGCTCTTTGGGGTCTCTGAACAGATTTCTATATGTTCCTCTCAGACCGTTGAAGTATTTTCTCCCCACGGCATTGAGCTTACCATCAGGGTAGATATTGAAGGTCCCTACCAAAGAAAATGAATCCTCATATAATGGTTTTACTGGAATGGTTGTTTCATAGTATCTATCCGAACATAATAATATTGCCCGTTTTCCATAGTTGTCGCTCCAGTAGTCACCGAAGGTGATGTCTTCAAGGTTAGGGTCTATATAGTAACTTTTGCCATCTATATCGGGGATATAGACCAATGGCATATCAACTAATGATGAGGTGGGGTGATTCCACATCTCGTCTTCAGTGTAAATTGTATTCACCAGTGCCAGGTGTGCATCAATTCCCACTTCTCTCAGCATACCGATTAGAAGTATCGCCCTGTCAATTGCTCTACCTGTCTTCTCATACATAGTTGATGATGCATTCAAGGGGTAATAGATATTCCCGGAGAATCCTTTTATAGATTTCATCACCCAGTAGTATATTCTCTTTGCTTTCTCCAAGTCGTTCTCACAATCACTTACTAGTTGATGGGTAAAAGACCGTGACCTGTAGTCAAGATAGGTCTTACCCCACATCTCGCCAATATACCACAGGGAGAGTTCGTCTATGCCTTTAAGGGTGGTAGAGTAAACGAGGGGTGCCACCTCAGTCAGAGGGGGCATCATAGATTCGGGGATAATCCCTTCAACATTGGTCATCTCAAAGAGGTATATTATACGGTCATCCTTTCTGATTCTATCTCTCTTCCCTCTGAATCTCTCTCTGGGGAAGTATATGTCCATCCATCTGGGGACAGAGACGACGAACTGTGATTTGATATACGGCATGTTGATATCCGCAAAGGTAAAGGTGGGCGAAAAAAAGCAGTTAAGGTCATCTATCATTCGCTTGTCAACCTTCAACCTGTATTTTATTTCAATCACTGAACCCTCAACCAATCCCTCCATTGAAATCACATAATTGTTATTTATGTTTTTTATTGATATTGCTTCAAGGATACGACCATCGGGCATGAATGTTCTCGCCTCAATGATGTCGGTCATTTTTCCACCTGGTATGGTTATCTCGCCCCACCTCTCTCTGCCCTTGTAGTTTAATATCTGGATGAGGTTATGTATGGTCTCTGTGAAGGTATAGTCATCGTTTAATTCAAGTATCATCTGGTTAAATAGCATAACCGAGTCCGCCTGTGGGAACTCATGTTGTTCAACCCTATTGATATCATCACTTTCAAAGCTGATATCATAGGGTGTTCTCTCGCCCTCGAGCCCACCGATAATCCGGAGGTAATCTCTGGTCCAGTAGTCGGAGGGATTCATCTTTAGTGAGGTTCTTATCAGGTTAATCCCATTTTCCCCCTGTCTTTCTAAGAGAAGCCCCTTCATCAGGTATGCCTTTGAACACCTTGGAAATCTATTGATTATCTCGTCATATAATCTCAGTGCATTTTTCTCATGACCGGTTCTCTGATACAGGCGGGCAAGTTCAAGATATGGTTTTGTTCTCATTGGTAGCATCTGTGATATATAGGTATAGGTTCTTATTGCACCATTCAAGTCGCCGGCGCTTTCCTGATATTTAGCCAGCCCCTCCCAGTAAGCCCAATCGTATGGTCTGTTAGAAAGATAATCCCTGATGAGCAAATTGGTCGTCTTATAGTTCTCTTTATCAATGTAGTATTCTATTAAACTTGCCAGGGCTCTGGCGTTGTCGTGATAATTCTCTTTTATATACTCAATCTTGTTAAAGAACTCCTTCTCGTATCCCTGGTTTAGATACAGGTCTGCCAGCCCTAAGTGTGCGCTGAGATATGATGGGTTTTCTTCAATAACAGAGGTATAAGCATCTAGCGATTTATTGAACTTATCCTCCACCTGATAGTAAACAGCGAGTTCTTCTTTGGCGAGTAAGCAGTCGGGCATCTGGGTTATGACAGTTCCAAGTTCGTTTCTTGCCATCTTAATCTGCCAGTCCTCACCTGACTTTATGAGAGCATAGATTAATATTATTCTGAAGAATGGGTATTCAGGGTATTCGTCAACCAACCTTTCTAACAGGTCTATGGCGTTGCATTCATTGCCATCATAGATTTCAAGAAGCGCATGATATAAGTTTGTGAAGGGTTCATTATCAATCCAATACCAGTCCTCGCCGAATGATAGATTGTCCCCTTCTCTCTGTTCAAAGTCATTAGTAGTAAATAATTGGGCTCTAAACCTCCATCCCCCATCCTGTATTTCATATGCACCTGAGTTCCTGACCGTCTTTAAGAGCACGGTATTTTTTCCATCCTTTAATTTGATTCTAAATGATTTCTTCACTGAACCTGGCTTGATAAAGGTGTTTCGGTCATATATAATCTGCTCGTTTATCCACAACTTTATAGGTTGCTCACTCTCTATCACGAGATAATAATCGCCTTGAGTTGCATCTAATTCGCATTTTGCGTATGCACACCCTTCGCCTGACTGGAGCAGGTCTTCAATGAATATATATCCCTCTACATCTGGACTGGTGTCTTCCCAGGTATAGATATTTCGGTTCCATTTATATTTGTCTTTTGATAGTTTCCTCTCAGGAGGGAATTTATAATTGAAATCTGTTTTGCCGTATAACAGGAATGGACCGGTGACTTTCCATTCGCTTAAAAAGCAGGTGTTATTTTTTATATCGTCTATGCTGTGATACAGTGGACTGTCGCCAAGTTTGAAAAATATATCAAGGTTAAGGTATTCATATCTAAGATGGTGGCAATAATTCTTGTTGATATAGGGTGGGTTGGCTTTGAGGATGTGGTGAATTTCTTCATACCTTTTGGTTGTATCTTCAAATAGGTTAAGATGAGATAAGTAAGATAATGCCCTGGGTGCATTAATATCATTGTTATTCAGTTCAATGAGATAATCAAAGGCATCATTCATATTCCCCATCAAGAATTCTATGATGAAAAGACCCTCCAGAGCATCTGTGTCCGCGGGATTCCTATGAAGAGAGTTTACAAACAGGGTCTTTGCTCTCTCGTTATCACCGAGGGAAAAGTGATAATACCAGCCAAGAGCGGTCAGGTCGTCTGCTTTGAGCAGGTCTAAATCGGGGTTAGATAAGTATATCTCTTCTCCGTTGGTTATAACTTTATACTCAACACCACTGGAAAGAGAGGTGAGAAGTATAAGAGCAGAAAGCGATATTATGACTATTCTCATATCTATCTCTGTAATAATTTTATTGTAAAATATTCTCTCTCCCTCATATCTATTTCATTGAGGAATCCCCTAAAGGCGCAGTAATCCTCCGGCATCACCCTGGTGACTTCAATGCTTATATTGACATTTGCGGTTAGTGTTTTATTACTCTGTTCATAACTTGCCTTCATATTCCCGAATCTACTGTTCATCTCAATACTAATAGGCATATCCTCTTCTAATATGGCTGAATCAGGTAGGTGGTATACAATTGTGCTTCTTATGGTGAATGGCTCCTCCACCAGCAGGGGATATACACGCATAGACCTGGAGGTAAATCTCTGGACCAGGTCGTCGGTTGGGATGCGGGTTGGAAGACACCAGATATTGTTTTGTGCGGTGGCAAAGTTAGCAAAGTAAATGTTATACGATATTTCAACACCTTCCTTCTTATTATCTATACCCCTGAATTCAAGGTTACTTACACTGCTATGAGGATAGAGAGAATTCCAGTATTCATTGAGGAGTCGCTTTCTCTGCGCCGGGTTTAAATATCGTTTTCTCTGAGCTGGGCTATCCTTATCGCCATAGGATATGGTTCTCTTCGCTTTCGCACTCCCGTCTTCTGATAGCCATATCTCCATAGATATGTCAATAAAATTATCTTCAGGTGTTTTGAGCGGTGTGGTTATAAACTTTGAACCCCACTCTCCAACGACGAAGGCATCTATACCCTGGTCCTCAAATGGCAACTCAGTATAGTTGTGGAATTCCGGAGTGCAGTCAATGAACATATCTTTATCAGGAAGGTGAACAAGAGTTATAAAGTGATTGAACACTCCAAGTAATGGTAGGTCATAGTCAATTATACCTTTTGACCTTGACCTTATCAGAACCATATCGCTTTCAACACCTATCTCTTTGAGCATGGTCATGAACAGAACCCCTTTATCCTTACAATCACCATAGTGAGTTGAGAAGGTTCTGGTTGCTTTTCTCGGCTTGTAGCCACCTATTCCAAACTCAAGCCCAACATACCGTATCTCTTTGGTGATGAAGTTATAGATACTCTCAACCTTCTCCTCAATGGTTTCTTTATTGTGTGTTAGTTCATAGACCTTTCGCTTTATCTGTGCATCAGTTACCATCTGGTCTTTAGATAGATTCCAATACCATCTACCAACCTCATCCCAGGACTCAAATGTAGTTACCTTTACCGTGTTGAGTATCTCTGCTAGTGGTGGCATTCTTGGTTCATTCAAAATTCCGTCAATATTGTTTTTTCTAAATATGTGAGTAATGTAGTCCTTACCAGGTAGAACCTCAACATCAATATCAGGTGGATTGCTGATATTCAATTTTATATTCTCAGGGGTGATGAGGACATATTCAGAAATAATTGTTGTTTCATAATTACCGAAGAAAAATTGTTCCCAGAAATAATCTGCGAATATGTTCTCACCTGTTTGCTCCACGGTGTATTCAAAGTCAATTATGGCACCAGGTTCCAATGCGGGAAAACTCACAACTCTGCTTACATAGTCATAGTAGAGTCGGGCACTCTCGCTTGAAACCGAATAATCATGGATGTCAGTTGCTTCTACCCTTTCTCCATCGGGGAGTATCACCGTGGCAGTTAGTATCTTCACATTCTCTCTCTCCGGAATATAGTATATCTCCATGCTTGCGAACTTCTGCATAGCATCCTCAGTGTTAATCTGGACTATCTTATGAACTGTATAACTGGATGTTCCATTAGGATAGACCTTTCTAATCTCCTGGTCAAGCAAGTAGATTGCCTGCTCATCGGCAAGGTTAATGAGATAGGATGCTACCTTGTCTGCGACATCTTCCATTTCCATACGATATGGCTCATAATACGGCTTATCACCCGGTTTCAGTATGTTCATATAACTGGTTAACCATGGATAGTTCTGTTTATACTTGATTGCGAGTTCAAAACTTTCTATTGCTTTCTCTTTGTAACCAAGATGATGCAATGCTATTCCCTTCCAGCTCAAGGCCTCAAAGTCCCGAGGATTTATTTCAAGAATCTCGTCTGCGGTCTTCTCTGCTTCGTTGTATCTCTCTGTATCAATATAAAGGTCAAGCAGGTCTTTTTTAAAAGTGATATGATATGGGTATCTTTCAGTATAATCTTTGAGTAACTCTATAGCATTGTCAACTTCGCCAATGAATTTATATCTCTCTACGAGAGAACTAATAGCATAGTATGAGTTTGCTTCAATACCAAGCACCATCAAGTAATTTTCTATCGCTTCTCGGTCGTCACCAATATGCTCGGATAATCTTCCAAGGTCATAGTAGGCAAATATATAATCTTTGTTTAGCAAGAGGAGTTTTCTGACCTCCGTCTCAGCGATTGGATACCAGTTATTTTCGTATGACATCTTTGCTATATACTGTCTCGGTTCAATATAGTCGGGATTTATTGATAGGGCTTTCTGAAATGCGTTGACCGCTTTTTCCTTCCTTCCAGCGTTGTAAAACAATCTGCCTAACTCCATCCATCCCTCCGCAAGCCCGGGACACAGTTTTATAGAGGTTTCGTAGAGGTCTCTTGCTGTGTTGCCTCCGGGGTTTGTGGTGCCAGTAAGGAAATAACCATAACACCAGTCAGGCATAATATCAGTTATTTGCTCGTAGATCTGAGATTCTCTCTCTATTTCACTATCATGGTAATGATACTGGCTTTCAAGTAAACCAAGATACAGGTAGGGCAGGGGGTCAAATTTGGTGTTGAGGGCTCTTATGGTAAATTCATCAATGCAACCCCTTTCAATCTGACCTGCTTCATAGGAAGAGGGTTCAGAAGGCGTTTGTGCTGATGCGGTGATAATATCTTTTTGAGAGGTAGATATCCTTAAATCATCTATTGCACTTCCATTCAGTTCTGTGAATCTCGCTGAAGCAGTCCATTCTCCATCTACATTGCATATTTTAAGGAGGAGAAGGTTCCAGCCGGACTTGAGAACACACGGGGCAATTTCCTGGTCATAGGAGAAAACCCTGTAGGAATCATTTTCAATGACTAAAGAACCATTAAGGAATGCTTTAACAGCTCCTGAAGAACCGACCTTGAGTGCGACCGTTCTGGTGGTTGGGGAGTAAACGGCACAGGCGAGATAAGCACAGGTATTCTGGAAGGGGTAGAACATCCGCTTGAGGTATATTTTACCGTAAGGTGATTCAAATGGCATAAGACGCCATGTAGCATCAAAATTCTTACCCTTATACACAGCGTCAAATTCTATCTCTGTCTCGGGCGGATAAACAGCATTATGCCCGGTCTTTCCTTCATTATCAAAAGGTCCAATCATCCACCACTGTTTTATATATCCCATTCTCGTGACTATTTCAGACGCCTCACGGGTTCTATTCATATCTAAAAATGCCAATATCTGATATTTCAGACATAGGTCTTTCATAAAGGGACTTGCATCCGTTTTATTAATAATATAGTTGAGAAGTCCAAGTATATCGCTTCTCTTAGATACATCTTCAAGCATGGTGAATAGAACCGGTAAATACACTTCCGAGCGGGGGTCGTCGGGATGGAATCTGATGAATTGTGATAGTGCTGAGGTGGCGTTTTTATAGTCACCAGTCATTTTTTCAGAAAGGAATAGCCCCTCCAGTGCATCCGGATTTCTCGGTTCTTTTCTTAAAGCGAGGTTGAAGGTGACCGATGCCCTTTCAGGCTGGTTATTGAACAGGAGAGCCCAACCAAACTCAGTAAACAAGGTAGGGTCCTCAGAGGTGGTTGATAGTTCAGATAGGGTCTGAACATCCCTTATGGGCACCAGAGCCATTGTGCAGGTTATCAGAAATAACACAATGAGAACTGATAAATTCCTAATCATAATTACAAATAAAATAAAGGCAGGTCTTCGGATGATTATAACTTAATTAAGGCATTCTGTCATCATTTTGGTAAGTTAATTATTCCTGTTCTTTATATGCAATTTTAGCAATGAGTATACTCAACAGGTATAGAAGTGTTAAAGGCAATGCGAGAACCAGTTGGCTGAATATATCGGGACCCGGTGTTACGAATGCTGCAACTATAAATATACTAATCACAAAGTATTTCCACTTAGAAATCATCGTCTGTGGTGAAAGGACGCCCATTCGTGCAAGGAAGAATACGATTATTGGCGTTTCAAATACCAGACCGAAGCCCAGGAACATCTTAATTAAAAAGTCCATATATTTGCTTATGGTCCAAGTTGCTTTGAGCGTCTCGCCTTCAAACGAGCGGAAGAACTTCATAGCATAGGGCAGAAGCAGATATGCGAAGAATACACCGATTGCGAAAAGAGTGATGAATGAGACCACAAAGGGTATCGCAAACCTCTTCTCTTTTCTGTAAAGTGCAGGTGAGATAAAGCCCCATATTTCAAACGAGGTGTAAGGGAGGGTGATAATTAAACCTGATACGAGAGCAACCTTCAATTGCACAACGAATGCCTCCACAGGAGAGATGTATATGAGTAACCCACATGCGGGCTTAAGCAGGATTTTGAGGAGCAGG
Source organism: Candidatus Coatesiibacteriota bacterium (assembly GCA_003647715.1). Lineage (GTDB taxonomy): Bacteria > RBG-13-66-14 > B26-G2 > B26-G2 > B26-G2 > B26-G2. The sequence goes on along the minus strand of QMNJ01000004.1, from coordinate 2,043 downwards.
TCTATTTTTATATAACTTATAGCCATACCAATCGCTATGACGATGGCAATCCTGATAAGGCGCATCCTCAGCTCCTCAAGGTGGTCAAGAAAGGTCATCTTCTTCTCTGGTTGGGTGTTGTTTTCGGGTTGTGTGTTTTCTACATCAACTTTTTTATCCAATCCTCACCCTCCGAACCTTTTTTCTGAAGTATGTTGAGAACATCCTTTATTTTCTGGCTCTCGCTCCTAGGCATAACCAGAACCACATCATCAGTTGTTACAATCAGGATATTATCCACACCATACACCACCGCTGGAACACCCTTATTGATAATAGTAGTATTTCTAGTATTTATAGTGACTGCATATCCCGACTTCAGGTTGTTATCTTTATCTATCAAATGCGGATAAATCTTGAGAAATGATTCAAAGGAGCCAACATCATTCCAGCCAAAATCAGCCCTCATCACTGCCATATTCCTTGCCTTCTCCATTACATAGTCAATTGGGATTGCTTCATCATTTGATAGGTTTTTAAATACCGCTTTAAGTTCCCTTTGATTTATTGAATAACTGCTTTTGATTGTGTTAGATATCTTTTGCCAGGTTGGTTGCATAAATTGCTCAAAAATTGATTGAATTGTTTTTATGTTGAATATGAATATTCCGCTATTCCAGAATATAACCTCATATTCGTTCTCCAACATTTTGATTCTCTTCTCATCGGGCTTTTCAACAAACTTTATTACTGGATAAACCTTATTTTTTTCATCTATGGGTGCTCTGAGGTCGGGGATTATGTGACCATATCCAGTTTGAATGGAGGTAGGTTGTATTCCAAGGGTGAAGATGTAATCGCTTTCAGAAGCGAGGTCAAGTAAGAACCTGCCAGACCTCACAAAAACGCTCTCATCTGTTATGTAATGGTCGGCAGGCATAGCGATAATTGAAGCACCATCGCCAAATATTTCCTTTATATAAGCAATTGAGAGTGCAATGCAGGGGAAGGTGTTTTTTCCCATAGGTTCTTTGATTATCATTCTGTCATCTAAGTTAGGTAGTGTAGTATGTATGGTGTCTGATAGGTCTTGACCTGCGACAATGAAGCATCTATCCTCACCCGAAATCCTGCATGCTCTATCATAGGTATATTCCAGAAGGGTTTTGTCGCCGATTAATTTGAGAAACTGCTTGGGTCTCGTTATTCTGCTAAGTGGCCATAGTCGCTTACCAACTCCGCCTGCCATAATCAGTGATACATAGTTGTTCATAATCTCCACCTTCTTAAATCTCAGAAATCAAATTGAAGAAATAAACCTAATTTCATATCTTCAATCTCTCCCCCCTTTTCTTCACCCTCAACTCCGATGTCTGATACATCAAAGTCCATCATATGTGCATCAACATAGGCGTCAAGCATAGAGAACACGACCTCAATGGCAAATACCCAACCATAGAACTCGGTCTCCCTTATCAATTCCTCATACCTGTTATAAAGATTCTGCCTCTCCTCACCCTCTGCCTTTTTGCTTAAATTGTAATATCTCCTGGCAATCCTGTATCTATTAAGCCCGATGAGAAATGTAGAGGTCTCAATGCATAGTATTATGCCGCCTTTTATCCAACTGCCATTATAGAACTGACCCCATCCGGGAAAGACCAGGGAGCGAAATAGAGCTCCTGTGGGTTTCTTGACCTTCTCTTCCTCCTCTATTTTAGCGGAATAGTCCTCTTTTATCAGCGTATCGCCCGGTATAGGTGTTAGTATTATCTTCTCAAGTTCTTCTGCTGTTTCTGGTTGAGGTTCGGTGGATTCGTTTATGTCTTCATCTACATTGGTAACACCTTGTGAATAGGAGAAGCCAATAAGAGCGATTAAAGAAAATATCAAAAGGATTAAAAATGTGGGTTTCCACATGGTGTTGTTATTTTAATTGCACGCCCCCTAAAAGTCAAGTTAGGGCAATATGTTATAGATACCATAATGGAGTTGTTTAACCGGATGGTTGATACTATAATTGCAGTAATTTTAGGGAGGTTGTAGATGAGGCGGTTATATAGG
>QMNJ01000003.1 GCA_003647715.1 Candidatus Coatesiibacteriota bacterium | reverse complement strand
TAGTATTGTTAAAAAAAGCAATAGATAATAGGCATTTTAGAGAAATTAATATTATGAGCATATTGTATAATCTTATCCTGAAGCACCCAGGAGGTGTAATTAGGTCTTTCTGGAGATAAGGGGATAATAGCTATGGTTTTAAGACCAGTATGTATATTGTTGTTTATCGCAATGACATTAACAGGTCAGGGTCTTTCAGAGTATATTCTTGGACCACAGGATGTTCTGTATATCTCTGTTCTACCTGTTTTCGAGCCGATTTTACCGATGAGCTCCCACGAGGGAGTGGAGACAGAATACCCTGTAGGTGGCAGGGTAATTATTGATAGCGATGGAACTATTAATCTCCATCTGGTAGGGAGGATAAAAGTTACAGGTATGACCACTTCTATGCTTGAGGAAGAACTGCAGAGCAGGTTGAGTGAGTATATAATAGAGCCAGAAGTTATTGTATCGGTTGAAAAGGTGGCAAATGCCAGGTATATCATATGTGGTGAGGTTAGACAACCAGGTGTATATGTATTGAATAGGGATATATCTATACTGGAGGCAATAGTATCTTCAGGAGGATTTCTTAGAACTGCTCTGAAATATGATGTCAAGGTAATAAGGGGTGGACTTAAGAATCCAGAGTTAGTTTCCTGCAATCTTGATGAGGTAATGACAGAAGGCAATCTGCAAGATAACATTATGATACAGCCAGGTGATATCATCTTTGTTCCCAAGACCATGATGACCAGATTGAATGAAGTGCTTCAGAATGTCACTCCAGCAATGAGTATGATAATCAGAAGCGGGAATGTATATGACACTTTTCAGAGGTAAATTATTATGGCTAAAGAGATGCGGGATGAAAGAAGGTTCAACATAATAGATTATATAAAAGCAATCTGGAGCAGGAGATATCTTGTTCTTTTTATTGCTATTCTGGTTACCTTTGGTGCAGTTGCGGCTACTCTTATGATGACCACGAAGTATCGGGCGACTACCGCTATTATGGTTCCTCAGGCGACTGGACCGACCCCTGGCTTCGTATCCACAGGGGTTGATGTGTTGATGTCTATGGTCGGTTTTGGTGAGATTTCTGCGCTTGATACTGAGACATATGTGATGACCAGTTTGCGGAATTTAGAGAGTGTTGCAGATGAATTGAATCTCTATGTTGACAGGCGTAAAATACCTAAGGATGAATATGGTGAGAATGTTGTGGGACCTATATCTATAAACAAACTTAATTCAGCGGGTGAATACACCATTAGGTTTGTAAATAATAGTGGCGATTATAATGTCTATTATAATGATGATGAATATGTAGGCAGTGGGAAGATTGGTGAGAGATATACTGGTGGCGGATTGAAATTTGTAGTAACCGGTGATTTCAAGAAGGGTGATGAGATTGAGTTTAGTGTGTGGGATAAATTTGCATTGCTGGAATATCTGGGTAATGTTGCAATAACTACTAAGAACCCAGGACCAAGGATTATTGAAATAACGGCTGATTGGACAGATAGAATAACAGCAAAAAACATCCTGAAATTAGTTCTTGAAAAATACCTTAAGTTGACTTCGGAATATGAGTTCTCATCTATGGAGGAAAGTTTGGCGATACTTGGAGAAGAGATAGAAGAGGTAAACAGGGAGATGGAGCAGATTCAGGATGAACTGGTTAAATATCAGAAAGAACATAAAACATTGTATTATGGCGATGCTATTTCAGAGGTGGTTGCAATCCTCTCTGAATTGACCGGACAGAGGATAGCACTTGAAATTCAGAGGGACCTCTCTAACAGATACTTCACCTTATTGGTGGAGGATAAGATAGATGTTACTGATATCCCCTTCGGTGTTTCTATCCCTCTGGTCTCTGATGACCCTACTCTTGCTTCTCTTAAGACACAGGTTGATACCGCAAGCACAGAGCTGGCGAGGATGAAATCAATATATACTGAGAAACACCCCTCTGTTAAAAATAAAGAGAGAGAGCTGAAGAATCTCAAGGAGAGATTTTATGAGATGGTTTTAAGCAATATAAAATCAAGGCTTGTGGGTATCAACAGCCAGATATCAAGTTATGAGAAAACCTTTGCAGAAATCACATCAAAGATGCCTAAAGAGCAGATGGAAATGGCTCGTCTGACCAAGCGATTAACAGAACTACAATCTGTGTATACTGTCCTTGTAACTGAGTATGAAAGACAGAAAATTGAAGAGATACAACAAAGACCCGTAGAAAAGCAGATTAGGTATCTGCATAAACCGTATGCTTATGAAGACCCAGTATCACCCAACAAGAAGTTCAATCTTCTTGTTGGATTTTTATTTGGAATATTCCTGGGTTGTCTGGTTGCATTTGTCGCTCTGTTTTTCGACACCAGCGATTTTGAGAGAAGGCATAGGGTTTTATACAAACTCATTGTCCTTCCAGATAGAGTGGGTAAGTTCTTTGAGAAGGTGATTTTCCGAAGATGAACGAAACTCTTTTCTTGATAGTATCACTGGGAGAAGTAGACACCAGGATAGATACTGCAAGAAAAGAGTTAGAAAATCTCCCCCTTCAAATCTCAAAAAAGTTTAACGAGTTAAAGACGCTTCAAGAGGAGCTTGAAGATATTAAAACAAGGTTGGAGGAGACCAAAAGGCAGAGGATTCGTAAAGAGAGAAATCTTGAAGAAACACAATCGCTTCTTAATAAGTATCAGAAGCAATTGTTTGAGGTCAAAACCAATGAGGAATATACAGCTATCTTGAAAGAGATTGATAATACCAGGAATGATATATCGGTTCTTGAGGATGAGGTAATAATGCTACTGGAAGAGATAGATAACTATGAAGAAAGTATTAAAAAGTTAGAAGGTTCTATTGAGAGTAAAAGAAGGGATGTCAATGCCTTCCGCGACTTTTCTAAACAGCGTGAGAATGAATTGAAGAAGACAATTGATGAGTTAACGATAGAGAGAGAGAGATTGGCAGGCAGGATAGATAAGATGATACTTTCCAGATATGAGAGAACTAGAGAACATAACCAGGGTAGAGCAACTGCTATTGTCGTAGATGGTGTGTGTCAGAACTGCTTTGTCAATCTTCCACCACAGTTGGTTAATAGAGTAATCTTAGGTGAGACCGTAGAGCGCTGTCCTAACTGTGCATGCTACTTGTATCATAAGGATGATGAGGAGCATAAGGATGAATGATGTAGGAGAACTGAATATTTATATAGACGGTTCCTCAAAGGGAAATCCCGGTCCCTCAGGGATTGGTGTTTTGGTGGAAGATAGAGATGGTAATGAAGTTGGTGTCTTTTCAGCGGGTATTGGCGAGACCACCAATAACATGGCAGAATACATTTCTCTCCTGATAGCAGTTGAGATAATAAAACAAATGGGTGCAAAAAAGGCAAAGATATACACTGATAGTGAGTTGATGTCCAAGCAGATTAATGGAGAGTATCGGGTAAAAAATGATAGAATAAGGGAGCTTGTAAAGAGGTATTTTGACCTTAGTAAGGGTCTAGATATTGAAGTTTTATATATTAAGAGGGAGAGTAATAAGAGGGCAGATAATCTTGCGAGGGATGCGGGTGAGGGACTTTTCAGAAATACTTTGAAAATAGAGTTAGATATGAGACACATTATAGGTCTGGAGGTTGAGAAGTAAGATGCTTCGGGGAATACGAGAGGGAATGAAACCAATAATGTGGGTGGTGATAATTGCATTTGTTGGAGCGATATTTTTGTGGGGTGCTTCAACTGGTATTAAATTATTTACTGAGAGGAGAGCTTCTACCATTGCCAAGGTTGATGGTGAAGCAATAAAGCGGGATGAGTTCTTCATTGAGATGCAGAGGGAGTATGCTCTTCGGTTGAGGGAGGCGCGCAAGCAGTATCAGGGGAACATCACGAAAGATATGGATAACTATTTGAGGACTATATCGGCGCAGAAGACACTTGAGATGCTTATATACAGGCAGTCACTATTGAATATCGCTGAACGAATGGGAATTAAGATTGCGGATGATGTAATAAGAGACAGGGTAATTTCTTCTCCCGCCTTCCAGAGGGGGGGTGAATTTGACATAGAGCTCTATAGAGAGTTGCTTGCCAGCGAGTTATATATGACCCCTGCAGAGTTTGAGGAGAACTTGAGGAAGGAGATGGTTTGTTCCTTTGTTATTGATATTGTTGCATCTAATAGCAGAATCTCTGCCAAAGAGGTGGAAGAACTTATAAGGGATAGTTTAACCACAGCAGATATTGAATATGTGAAGATACCTGTTGAAAAGTATAAAGATGATGTGAAACTGGGAGAAGATGATGTAATCTCTTACTATCAGGAACATAAGGAGAGATACTGGAAGCCGGAGAGGGTGAAGGTTAAATATATTTATATTGACATAAACGAGATAGCAAAGGATATAGAAGTGAGTGAGAAGCAGATGAGGGCTTATTATGAACAGCACAAAAATGATTATCTTGATATGGGTATGATACATACCAGACAGATTCTCATTGCAGTTCCCAAAGATGCTTCGCCATCAGAAGATGCAAGGGCTAAAGAGAAGGCATTAAGGGTGATTGCCGAACTCAATAGTGGGGCTGATTTTTCAGAGCTCGCCAAGAAGTATTCTGACCACCCAAGTTCGTCACTTGGTGGAGACCTTGGCTTCTATATGCCAGGTCAGTGGGGAGATGAGTTTGATAGGAATGCCCTTGAACTTAACGCTGGAGAATACACGAAAGAGCCAGTCCGCGATGAGGAGGGCTATCATATAATTCTCAGGGAGGAGGATGTCCCTCCTTATGATGAGCAGAAGGAGAACATTAAGGAGATATTGACGCGTGCAATAGCGGAAGAGAGGGCTGAGAAGAAGGCACAAGAAGTATATGAATCAGTTAAGGGTGGAAATTCTATAGATGTTGAGGGAATGACACTCGGTTTGAAGGTGGTTGAGACAGATTACTTCTCAAAAGATGGGTTTATCAAGGAGCTGGGGCGGATGCCCTCGCTCGCCAACGAGGCATTTAAACTAAATATTGGAGATGTGGGTAGAGTTCTCCCCATCACACAGAGTATTGCCTACGCTCCACCACAATTAACTGGTTACATTGTGTTTCAGGTAATGGACAGGAAGCCGTCAGAGATAGCAGGAATTGAGGATGTGAGGGAGCAGGTGGAGAAGGATGCATTGAGGGAGAAGGCGTTTGAACTTGCTCTTGAGGAGGTTGAGAATATCAATCGTAGCAGGGCGAATGGGGAGTTGACACTTGAATATATTGCAGAAATGACTGGAGAGAAGATAGAGAGGAGGGAAAATATATCAAAGGGAATGGGTGCACCTGGCATAGGTAATGATTTTAGAATACTTGATTCCATATTTAATTTAGAGATAGGAAAAGTAAGCAAGCCACTTCGCTGTAGGGATGGTGTGTGTTTCGTATTAGTGAAATCAGTTAAAGAACCAACTGATGAGGAGATTGAGAAGCATCTTAGTTCAACCCTCAAGTCAATGAGAGAGAGTATAAGACAGGGTATCTATATGGATTTCTATACTGCATTGAGAAACAAGGTTGAGGTAAAGATGGATGTAAAAGAATTATTAGCACCGCAGTCAGAAGAAGAGCAGGCAGAAATGTTAAGACGAATGCGAAACCTTATGCAGTAGTTTAGTCAAAATTAGTAACCAATAATATCACAGGACAAATATTTAATGTTAAAAGATGTATCTATTTGATGTATTGTTTTTTATTTTTTAAGTTTATGGACAGTAGAGTATGTGATATAATTAAAAGAATATATAGTGTTATTAAGATGTTTTATGGATATTTTTCTATTTGTTCAGTAAATTATAAGCAAGGAGTAGTTTGAGAGAAAAAAAGAAGAGAGGGATTGAGGTTATCATAGCCCCTGAGAAGGAAGGGGAAATTAAGAATGTTTATATTTCACCTCCTGTGCTTATAATTATACTTGTCGGGTTTATTCTCTTTGTTTCAGGTGTCGGTTATTTGATATATTGTTATACGCATTCGCTGGTGGATGCCAGATTGGTTACCTATCTTGAGGAGGTGAAAGAGAAGAAAGAACGTAAGATAGAGATAATGGAGAAGACCATACCTGAGCTGGAGTCAAAGCTTTCAGAGATAAGGTTGGCACAGGATGATGTGGAGAGGAAGCTACAGCTTGATAAATTGAGGGGAGATGAAGGTAATCTGAAAAGGTATGAGAAAATGAGTATAGGTGAGGCGTTGTTGTCTGCAAGGACAATGAGGCAGAGGTTAGAGACAATATATTCAAGAGTCAAGAATATGGGTGATGACAGCAGGAGAATCCCAAGTTTGAAGCCAACCAAAGGGTGGATATACAGGAAATTTGGTTATTATGAGTCACCATTTACCAACACAATTCAAATGCACAGGGGTATTGATATAGTTGGTGAGCGCGGACAGCCGATAGTTGCTTCTGCTGATGGGGTAGTGATATTCTCGGGGCTTAAAGGTGGTTATGGTCTTACTGTAGAGATTGACCATGGCAATGGGTATATCACCGCATATTGCCACAATAAGGGCAATGTAGTAGAGGTGGGGGATGTGGTCAAGCGTGGGCAGTTGATTGCCTATATGGGGAACACTGGAAGGTCAACAGGGACTCATCTCCATTACGAGGTGAGATATAATGGTAAATATATTGACCCTGAACCCTTCTTATTAATTGAAGAGTTTTAAGTATGTTATTGATAGAAAGGCACGAGTGAATAATGTGTGAGAAAGCAACTCAGCTTCAAAAAGCACAGGTAGGTAAAGTGACTCCCGAGATGGCTCAAGCATCCCAGTATGAGGGAGTTGAACCAGAATTCATCAGAGATAAAATATCTAAAGGGCGAGTAGTCCTTCCTTACAATCTTCTGCATAAAGATGAAGGTAGAGCAATAAAACCGGTTGCCATAGGTGAGGGTCTGATAACCAAGGTTAATGCCAACATAGGAACCTCAAGGGACTTATGTGACCCTGAGTTAGAGATTAAGAAGCTTGATACCGCAATCGCCAGTGGTGCCGATACGGTGATGGATTTGTCAACGGGCGGCGATATTCGTGCCATCAGGCGTATGATAAGAAAGAAATGTCCTGTTCCAATGGGAACCGTGCCCATATATGACCTTATCGCTAAGTGTGCAGATGAGGGTGTTGACTTCTCTGAGGTCTCACCCAATGAGATGTATGAGACCATAGAGATGCATGGTGAAGATGGTATTGATTTCATTACCGTGCACTGTGGGGTTACCCTGAAGTCCAGCGAAGATGTTGGCAGAAGGATTATGGGGGTGGTGAGTAGAGGCGGGGCTTATCTTATTAAATGGATGAAAAAGAGGGGGATGGAGAATCCACTATATTCGGGATTTGACACAATTCTTGATATAGCGCTCAAATATGATATGACCCTGAGTTTGGGTGATGGCTTGAGACCGGGTGGAATTGCGGATGCGACTGATGTGTCTCAGCTTGCAGAGCTGACTGTTCTTGGAGAACTTGCCAAGCGAGCAAAAGAAGCAGGTGTTCAGGTTATGATTGAGGGTCCAGGGCATATACCATTGCATCAGATTGGGGCAAACGTGTCCCTGGAGAAGAAGATATGTGATGGAGCACCGTTCTATGTTCTCGGTCCCATTGTAACTGATATAGCGCCGGGTTACGACCACATCACATCTGCTATTGGTGGAGCCATAGCTGCATGGAATGGTGCCGACTTCATCTGTTATGTGACCCCAGCAGAGCACCTCACTCTCCCCAATGTGGATGATGTGAAGGTCGGCGTTATCTCAGCCCGTATAGCCGCTCACGCCGCAGACATTGCAAAGGGTGTGTCTGGTGCAGGGGATTGGGATTTAAGAATGAGTATTGCAAGAAGAAACCTTGACTGGCGCCGTCAGGCTGAAGAGGCGATTGACCCCTTTATAGTTGAGAAAGTGAGAGATAGATGCCCCTTAAGTGATACAGATGCCTGTTCAATGTGCTCATCCCTGTGTGCAGTGAAACTATCCAGAGAATTCAGAGAGAGGAAGAAAGAGTCCGCTTCTTAATTCAAAGATATTTCCATTATATTATATTCTCACTACTGCCCGTCTCAAACTGTGACAGCATACGCTCACCGCAACCGGAAGGGATGCGATGTGGCAGGGCAGGGCATCAGCCCAGACCTCAAGGCAGGTTGTATCGCCACCAAGACCCATTGGACCCACACCGCTTCTATTCAGACGCTCTTTAACCTTGCTGGCAATTCTATCTGAGATTAGGTCGCCCGATTTTTTTCCAACCTCGCGGAATAATAGTTGCTTTGCCCGTGAGGGCGCCAGTGTGAGGTCACCGCCTATACAGATGCCGACAAATAACGGTGGACAAGCCCTGCCTCCTATCTCAATGAGGTCTTCTGCTACAGTATCTGCAACCTCATCCTCAGTGGTGGTGGGATTGAGCATATAGACCCTGGATGCGTTCTCTGACCCACCGCCCTTCGCCATCCCCATAATTACGAAATCATCACCACCAACCATCTCTATATGGACCGATGCGGGCAGGTTGTTATTGGTATTTACCCTGTCAAGTGGATGCTTGACCATACTCTTTCTATAGAAGCCATCTATGTATGCCTTCTCAACGCCATCCTCTATCGCTTCTATAAGATTGCCATTCACCAGCACCTTCTCTCCCTTCTCAATATAGATAACAGCAGTCCCTGTATCCTGACATAGTGCCAGACCCTCCTTCTCCGCAATTTCTGCATTATCAAGTATCTGCTTCAGAATGGTTCTGGCTACCTTGTGTGTCTCTCTCTTATGGGCGGATTTGATGACATTGAAGACATCCCTCGGTAATCTCCTGTTCATCTCTAGGAACATACAGTAAACTGTCTGCTTGACCTTCAATATGTCAATCTCTCTCAAAGCGGTTTTGAATACTTACATTCTAAGTGGTTTCAGTATTATCGCCTGTGTCTCCTCTGGAAATCCGTCCGTTTCTGTGTCGTAGGTGCTGGTATTGAGGTTCTTGATATGGTCTTTACCAAATTCACTTATGAAGGCATCAATTTTATCTATGGGGAATTCCACTGCATCGGTCTTGAAGTGCATGGGGATTACTATGCGGGGCGCGATTTTCTCTATCAGGTCTCTTGCTTCTTTCGCGTTTATAGTGTAGGTTCCGCCTACTGGTATCATTAGAATATCAACGCCCTTCAGAACATCTATGATGTTGGGTGATGGCTCGCAACCCAGGTCTCCAAGATGCGCTATTCTGAGTTCATCTGCCTCAAATATGAATATAACATTCTCGCCACGTTCTCTACCCTTGCTTTTGTCATGATATGTGTCAAGTCCGATAATCTTTATGCCCTTGATGGTGTATTCGCCTGATTCCCTGACTACCTCCGGATTCCCACTGACCGCCTGGATGAAGTTGTGGTCAGCATGTGAGTGGCTTATGGTTATAATATCTGCATTAGTGTCAATGGGCTTATAGTTGAGTGCCCCACCAAATGCCCCGCTCTCATATGGGTCAGTAACTATACTGATATCGTCTCGTGTGGTAATCTTGAATGATGAGTGACCAAACCATACAATCTTCATTTCTTTTCCCTCCTTAGTAAAATTCCTTCTCTTTTATATACTCAATGAGCTTTCTAACCCCTTCCTCAAGAGAGGTCTTCGGCTCCCATTTTAGGTTCTCCTTCGCCTTTGAAATATCAAGGGATATCTGGTAAACCTCTCCAGGTCTGGGGTCGCTATATATTGGTTCTTCTGAGTATCCAACCACTTTAGCAAGGAGGTCATATACTTCTTTCGTAGATGTTTCCTCCCCTCTACCGATATTATAGTAATCAGAGGGGATATTTTCATCAAGAGATGCAATGAATGAATCTATGACATCATCTACAAAGATGTAGTCGCGTGTCGCTGTGCCGTCGCCATAGATTGTAGGTCTCTCACCTTTGAGCATCTTCAAAGCGAAGATGGAGAAGACCCCACATTCACCTTTGGGACTCTGTCTGGGTCCAAAGACATTCCCCAGGCGGAGGGATACATAATTAAGCCCATAAAGGCGCTTATAGAGGTCCAGGTATTTCTCGGAGACAAGTTTGGACATTCCATAGGGAGAGACAGGGATATTGGGATAACTCTCAGGCACAGGATTTCTATCCGGCTCACCATAGACCGTTCCACCGCTGGATGCGAAGACAATCCTTCTGGTACTATACCTCCTTGCCGACTCAATAAGATTGAGGGTGCCGATGATGTTCACTTGGGCGTCTATGATAGGATGGTCAAACGAGTATCTGACATCTATCTGCGCAGCAAGGTGATGGAGATAGTCGGGCTTGTATTCTGAATAGACCCTTTCAATCATGTCCTTATCCACTATGTCGCCTTCTATAAATTTCGCCTTTGCATTCACAAACTCTCTTTTGCCGGTTGAGAGGTTGTCAATGACCATTACCTCATCACCTGCATCAATCAATCGGTCTACGAGATGAGAACCAATAAAGCCCGCACCCCCGGTTACAATATGTTTCATATCAATTATTCCTCCCTCATAATACTTATTAAGAATATTACCAGAAGTTGTGCTTCTTTGGTGATATAAAACTTTAATTGTATCTGTTAATTATCATGTAATATGATGGAATATGTTATGCTATCATTTCATATATGGAAGTTTGTAGATTGTTAGTTCTGTTTATGTTGTTATCATCGCTAACTGTGATGTCTTATTCGTTCTATGAGATATATTCTGTGAAGCCGAATTTAGCAATTATAAGCGGGTCAGGTAATGAAAGTGGTATCACTTTGGTTGATAACTGGCTTATATATTCTGCCTCCGGGTATGGCGATGAGCCATACGACTGGGACATATGGTTCGTCTCCTGCGATACCATATTTGGTGGTATGGCGGATATGAGCGCAGAGGGTGAGTTGGTGGAAAGCATTTTCATCAAGAGCACATCAGGAACTCCTCTGACTGGTTTGAATACCAGATATGTTGAGGCATCGCCATCATACAGTAGTGATTTAGGCAAACTGTTTTTTCACTCTGATAGACCGGGAGGGTATGGCTGTGAGGACATCTATGGAGCGTTAGTGGTTGGAGGCAGTAAGAGGGTGATAGTCAGGGATGTTAGTAATCTTGGTGATAGTATAAATACCAGTTATGTTGATGTCTGTCCATTCGTAAATGATGATGGAACAATTCTGATATTTGCCTCTAACCGGAATGGTGGCTATGGAGGTCTTGACCTGTGGCTTTCTATGAGGAGTGATAGTAAGTGGTCAGCACCGGTCAATCTGGGTCCTTTGATAAATACTTCGGGGAATGAGAAATACCCGTTTCTTTCTGAGTTTGGTCTGTTCTGGTCCTCCGATGGCAGGGATGATAGCGAGGGATATGACATCTACTTCACTGAGGATGTATTGAAAGGTATATCCACTGTGGTTCGCCTTCCTGCTCCCATCAATTCTCAATTCAATGACTGGGGGCTGGCAATACTTGAGGGTGATTATTTGGTATGGTCATCCGACAGACCCGGATATGCGGGGGGGAGTGATATATTCTATCTTGAGTTACCAGGTTTCAAACCGACTACGATGAAGATAATGAAATCTCTAATTTATAATCAGTGACATACTCTGACATCAGAATCTGCATAATTGATATATGAAGACAATGTTGACAGTTCTTCCTCTCTTTATAATCCTTTCATATTTATTCCTTTATTTGCCTTCAAGTGCTGATATGAGTAATCAATATGTGGAAAATGGCTTTGTGGTTAACATTGCCCCTGAATATAGGGATATTATCTGCCCTGTATTTAACAATGGAGAACTGGAAACGGGTGTTGCTGAGATTGATTGGCTAATTGGTAAATATGGTATATACCGCTTTGAAAGGGAGTTTCCAGCATCTGAGAGGTATTCTAACACATCTGTTGACCTCTCCGGCTACTATATAGTTGAGTTCTCACCCCTCCACCGGCTGGAAGATGTAATCAATGACTTCTCCTCCTGCCAATGTATTGAGCATGTGGAGAGAATCGGTGTATGCCCAGTGTTTGCCATCTATCCCGACGACCCCCTCTTCTCCGAGCAGTGGTATCTTGATTCCGAATCGTATGTTGATATTGACGCTCCCGAGGGCTGGATATATGAGCACGGCGATGCCTCCCCCATAATTGCCATTATTGATACGGGAGTTGACTATCGTCACCCTGACCTGATTAATTCTATATGGATAAATGATGGTGAGGTCCCTGATAATGGTGTTGATGATGATAAAAATGGCTATGTTGATGACATAATCGGCTGGGACTTCGTCCACGGGGTGAGGGGAGACAGATATGAGGATTGCTTTATTGAGGATAATGACCCTATGGACTGGTATGGGCATGGGACGCTGGTTGCCGGTGTTGCATCTGCTACCACAGACAATGGTGTGGGGGTATCGGGAGTGGGCTGGGGTGCCAGGATAATGGTGTTGAGGGCTGGATGGGGCTGGGGTCCCTACGGCTTCGTGAGGATGGATTTCTGCGCCAGAGCCATATTCTATGCTGTTAATATGGGCGCTTGTGTGGTTAACTGTAGCTGGAGTTCATCAAACTCGGGTGGGATAAGCGCTGCGGTAAGTTATGCCGTCTCAAAGGGTGTGGTTGTTGTTGTGGCTGTGGGAAATACTGGTGATGAGTATTCTCACTACCTTGCCTCAAGGGGTGATACCTTCTGTGTTGCGGGTAGTGATATGAATGGAAGGAGGGCGATATTCTCATCTTATGGCAGTAATGTGGATGTATCTGCACCTGCATTCTCTATTATGAGCACCTACAGGCGTTACCTTGGCGAGCATATCTATGTATCACGCTCTGGAACCTCTATGTCAGCCCCACAGGTAAGTGGTCTGTGTGCTCTGATAAAGGCGCAGAATCCCTCTCTCGGAGGCAAGGCGATTATGTGGGTAGTTCATAATTCTACGAAGCCAATGATTGGCGATGAGGAGTGGGAAAAGGGTCTTATGGGGAGCGGAATCATAAGTGTGGAGAATGCATTATGCAATGAGATGCTTTCAAGTGAATGCGCAAACAGAGAAATCCCCACTGAGGTTGGTGTAGTTAAGATACTTAGTGTCAGTCCATCACCTTCAGATGATTACATAGATGTTATGTTTAGTTCACCCTGTGGTGTGTTATCTGCTGACATATTTGATATATCAGGCAGGAAGGTGCTTAAGAGGGTTTTTAATGTCTCGGGTGGTGAGGGAGAGTTTTCTATATTGCTTGACAATTTCAATTCTGGTGTCTATGTATTGAGGTTAAGCGACGGGATAGCATCTGACACCATGAGATTTATATGTATTAAATAATGCATAATTAAAATTTACTTATTCTTTCAACTGAATATTCTTATAATCTTCTATTATGAGGTTTACACTATTAGGTGCGGGTAAGATGGGCGGCGCTTGCGCTGAATATCTCCTCTCCTGGGATGAGACCACTAATCTGAGGATTGTGGAACGGGATGAAATACTGCTGAGCAAATTGGAGAGCGTAGTGTCCGATAAAAGGGTGGAGGTCTTGAATACAACGATTATAGATAAGAGCGACATTATTGATATTGTGAACGGTTCTGATGCGGTGATATGTGCGCTTCCATACTACCTAAATCTGACCATCACTGAGGCATGCATAGATGCAGGTGTAAGTATGTGTGATATGGGGGGCAACAATGATGTGGTAATGTCTCAATTGGCAATGAATGATAGGGCCAGAGAGGCGGGTGTAATTATTGTGCCCGATTGCGGGCTCGCACCAGGATTGAGCAATGTCCTGGTGGCGAAGGCAATCTCAGAATTTGATAGATGCGACGAGGTTCACATAAGGGTGGGTGGATTGCCAATAGACCCTGTACCTCCTTTTAATTATCAGATAGTATTCTCGGTGAATGGTCTGGTTAATGAATATGTGGAGCCATGTAAGGTTCTCAGGGGCGGTGATGTATGCTGGGTGGAGGCACTTACTGATATTGAGGAGGTTAGGTTTGGTGGTGATTATGGGGTTCTGGAGGCGTTTAATACCTCTGGTGGTTCATCAACACTCCCAGAGACCTATCAGGGCTGTGTGAGGGAAATAGATTACAAGACCCTGAGGTATAGGGGGCACTGTAAATTGATGCAGGGTCTTAAGTATCTGGGTCTTGGCGAAGATAGGGTAATTGGATTATCAGGGCTTAATTCATCACCGAGAAGGGTTCTCTCAGCGCTTCTTGAGCATTATCTACCAAAGGATGGGGATGATGTGGTTCTGGTATATTGGTGGGC
The DNA here is from genome assembly GCA_003647715.1 of Candidatus Coatesiibacteriota bacterium. GTDB lineage: Bacteria > RBG-13-66-14 > B26-G2 > B26-G2 > B26-G2 > B26-G2. The sequence goes on along the minus strand of QMNJ01000003.1, from coordinate 18,096 downwards.
GAGGGGCGAGAGTGGCGGGGAGAGTTGCGAGTTCAGGTATAAATTCATAATTGAACCAGATGAGGACATGGGTCTGTCCGCAATGATGGTGGGGACATCGTTACCAACTGTGCTGGTGGCGAAGTTTATTGCTGAGGGAAAGGTGGTGGATAAAGGCGTTCTAACGCCCGAGAGGGCTTTGCCTGTGGATGATTATATATCAGCATTTCTGAGTGAGAGTTGTGTTGAGATAGAAGAGGTCCAATGAGAGAAATTCCATAGGTGGCGGGATTTCAATAGTTTATACTGTTTAGAATGAGGGTCCGAGTGAAAAATGTATGTAGGGTGGAGTATGGATTGACGACAGGTCGGTTGGAAATGCCCAGTCAAGGCGCAGGTCAAACGAGCTGAACAATGCCCATCTCAGACCAAACCCGATTGATGCTTTTATGTGATGTAGGTGGAAGCCGTCAACAGTTGTCCAGGGTCTGAACTTGTCACCACCCTTACCTGTATCCCACTCTACATTGTGACCTGACCAGGCACTTCCCGCATCTATGAATAATACCCCTCTGAAACCACCTATTATGAACTCAGGGATGCTGGTGAAGATTGCATCAATTATTGGAAACCTGAGCTCTGCGGTGGCATAGAAGAACTTGGTGCCGTAGAATGAATAGTATGGATAGCCCCTTATGCTGAACCCACCACCTACAAAGAATTTCTGCGGGTCCCTGCCAAATGAAGTTCCTCCGACGAATCTGAGTGCCAAACTATTTCTTAGCGACATATAAATATACTTTCTCTGGTCAATTATAAGATTGGTGTATAGTAAGTCGCTTTTGGTTTTGGGGAGGGGTATGGTTTGTTCAAAGATGAAGGCATTATAGCCCCCGCTGGTGGGATTATAGTAGCCCCATAGTCGTGAGTCCCTGATGAACATTAATTCAACACCACAGAGGTTGTTTTCCACTTCTTGAACCATCACAGTGGTTCCCTGTCTCTCTTCATAAATGTCCCGTTTCCGATGATAGAAAAATGGGTTTATCATGAAGGCATTCACAGTTGTGATTGGATACGAGAACAGCGCCTCCCCCCCTGATAGACGCTCCCAGTAGTATTTTGGTCTGGTTCCACCGTAGTAATCACGCCACGATTGGACCAGGAGACCCATATCAGTGCGGTGTTCAAGATTGTGGTAGAGAAATCCTGCATCCACATCTTCAATGCTTGAGACGCTGGTCAGGTCAAAGAGGATATCAAAGCGATGATTGCCCAGGATATCTGAGAAGGCAATCTCTGTATAGTTTCTGAAAACACCGCCAGTAGTGTATTCTAAACTGCTGGTAGCGTAGTCAAGAACCATGTCAACTCCATATTTCTCTGTATGTTCAAAGGTCTCCTCATCTGTCTCAAGCACAACATATTCCTCCTCATCACCAGTGGGGTTCTCTTCATATATCTCTCCGTAGTTGGGTAGGGGGAGCCGTTTTGTGCAGACCTGATATACACCATCCTCCATACCAGTGAAGGCAATCATATCTCCTGATGGACTGAAGGTTGGATTATCAGCGCCGACCCATAGGTTTGATACTCTTCTGGACATCTTACTTTCAATGTTATAGACATATATATCCATCACGGAATCGCCCCTATCGGATACAAAAATAATTTCTTTGCCGTCAGGTGAGAACTCTGGCGACCTATCGTTCCAATCACCAAAGGTTAATTGAACAATGTTACCTGTTTTAACTTCAACCTCAAAGATGTGTTCCCCGGTGGTGGTTTCAGCAGAGAAGACGATTTTAGAGCCATCGGGAGACCATTTTGGGTTTCCTGCCTCACCTGATATATTGGTGATTCGTTTGAGCTCATTTGATTTAATATTGAATACATATATATTCTTGGCTCCATCTTTTAGACCTGCCAGAGCGATATGATTGCCGTCGGGTGAAAATGAAGGGGATGAGATGTCGTCAAGTGGGAGTTCGTATTCATCCACAATTTTCTTGAATACAATGTCAAGAATATAAAGACGGTCTCTGGTGCCCTTTCTGGCGACAAAGGTGAGTAGGTTGCCGTCTTCAGAGATAGATATTGAATTGTCCATAGGTGAGATATAGTCAAATAAACTGTATGATAACCCCTTGGTTATGTTCTCAATGACCTCTCCGTCCTTGACCTTCACCAGGTAGGCGTCAATGAATCTGCCACGATTACTCAAAGCCACTATTAGTTCACCCGAAGGTGTAAATTGTGGGACGAAGTAGGATTTACCATCATATATCTCCTCATAGGGGGTCAATCGTTCACCATATTCCTTCAGTCGCTCTTTTCTCTTGACCTCTGGTAGGAACTTCCGCTTTAGATATACCTGCCAGTCCTCATTGAACTCATCGAGGGATACACCAATAGATTTCTTGAGTGCCTTATCAACATCTCTTGATGCTGTCCTCTTTATCTGATGAACAAACTCGGTGAGCGAATCTAATCCATATTCATCCACAAGGTATTCAACTGCGGACTGACCTTCTTTGTATGCTAGATATACTTCATTATATGGTATGCGGTCAAAATCATCTAAGTCACGCAGGTTGTGGAGTTTGCCAGAGAGAACAGCATCTCTTAATACCTGAACTCCCTCCGGTGTCCAGTCGTCGGCGATGAACTCGGGGAGACCCTCCATAAACCACTCAGCAGGATATATAATTGAACCCGAGAATATACTGCCCATACCTCCAAAATACATCTCAAAGGTGAAGACATGGGTAATCTCGTGTATGAGGGTCTTGGTATATTGTTCTATGTTGCCATCAAAGGGAACCACCACCCTCTTATGGAATATCTCTGCAAATCCTCCAACACCCTCTCCAAGAGGCATATCTACGATATTGGTTTGCTCAAACTCCTGGTGTGATTTATATACTATAACCGGAATCTTGTTAGACGGATAGAAGTCAATAATTCTCGCAATCTTCTGATATGCTGTCTCTGAAACCTCTATTGTATAATCAAGGAGGAAACCCTCTTCTTCGTAAAAATAGATATTGAAGTGTTCAGTTGTGTATTTATTCCAGTTGAAAGGGTAATCATTCACCTTGTATCTTGCAAGGCAGTGAGAAGGATTTATAACCATTAGCATAAGAAGAGCGAGATTAATTGTTAGAATGAATGAAAATCCAGAAGAAGTATAGTTTCCTTTAATCAAAGGCGTACCTCTTTCCAGTGATATTATGTGGGGTGAGTTTTTCTCTGAATTCATCACCTATGTTATATAATAGTGATGAGTATATCTGATAGAGCTTGTGAAGGTCTATTGGAAGCTCTTGGGGGCTGTATAATTGGTTTATTGAGTTTTCAAACTCTTCGTGGAAGACCTCCTTTGCTTCTTTTATGTTTATACAGGTAAGTTTTATTCTCAGAGTATATTTAACTTCAATATCATAGTCATACATGGAATATCTTGGTCCGAACAAGAGTTCCGGTGCGTATGGTTGGTCTGCTGTGTATCTTTCGTTTGGTGCATAGCCCTGTTCGCTATATCTCTCGGAGAAGAAGGTGAGTTCACCATAGATAACATAGTCGCATCTCAGAAGTTTGCCCAGAACATAACCATATTGTTTCGTGCCCGGTTTAAGTTCCTTCATTGATTCTGACTTTAACTCCTTCTCCACCTCATCTCTATCTATTACTACAAGGTTGGTCTTCACCTCTAATGCTTTTGATATCTCTGTGTATGCCTTCTTAAGTGCATCAATATCGTAATCATCACCGGTGAAGGGGATAATGGCGATGGTCTTACCTTCTTCTGCTTTAATAATCGGTTCCTCTGATATGGGTATCACTATCTTCGTGGTTCCCTGACAAGATAGGGTTACCAGCAGTAGAGCCAAAGCAATACTAATTATCAACCTCAATTTTATGTGCATTTATGAACTCCTTCAGATTTCTTTTTATGATTTTATTATCTGGTTCTATGGAGAGCGCCTTCTTGTATTCATTGAGTGCCTCCTTCAATTTACCCTGTGCTTCCAGAACTATACCAAGGTTGTTGTGGAGCCGGGCATCCTCAGGTTTCAAATCTATTGCCTGCCTGAGGCGATATTCTGCCTCCTTCCATACATCTTTGTCTGCACACATAAGGGCAAAGTTGTTGAGTGCTTCAGCTCGCTTCTCCGCAGTTATCTTACACCCAGTAGTAAGAATAAAAATCGTGGAGACCAGAAAGATTATTACAATTTTGAAATAATGTTTCATATTTCCCTATATAATACCATATAATAAATTATTGTTACTATAAACCAAGGTCTTTGTCTTTTTCTCTCTTCTCTTCTATTTCTATTATTGGGGCTTTTGGAACGAACGGTTTGAACCTGTATGGGTTCAATCCAAGAAGAGTAAAAATTTGGGATATGCTTATCTTAACGCTTGCTGTCGCCCTGGCAACCGAACGGTAAATTGTGTAGTCCTCCTCTGTAAATTCCAGAACCTTAACTATCTCCGGCTCAGAGTAATCTATGAGGTCTTTAAGTGCTCTGCTCAAACTCTTGAATGTTATGGGATGTCCAATACATATTGAAAAACCCGTTATGTTCATTCTATCATCTATAAGATGAGCCAGTTTGCCTGGAATTATGTCCCCACTAGTCCAGCCAATAATACCGGCGAATGCTTCATCTTTCGCCCTCTCTACACTTATCTGGGGGGATGACTGGTTTATGAAGTCAATAGAAAACTCTCTCTCTCTATCCAATTCTGCAATTAGATTATTCTTTGCTTCCATAAATGACGAGGAATCCATATCCTTAAGGAGCCATATAATATTGACCGACCATTGGAGGTCCATAATTTCAGTAATTCTGTATTCTTTTGTTAAATTGTCAACAGGGTTCAAACCCATTTTCGTAATCTCCATCCTCCTCTTTATGGGCGTGACAGATATATCCTGAATGAATTTTATAAATTGTTCTTTTTCTTCATCACTGATGGTTGATTTAATCTTCTTGAGCATACTATACGCTTTTGACCTACTTTTATTCCCTTCTGAGTATATTGCTTTTATTATGGTTAACTCGCTATTCAAAGGTAAATTAACCGGCTTATGGTTATCAAGGTAGTCAGCCAGTTCCCCAGCCCTATCAGTAAGCCCATTGTCAAGCGCATAGTTGATATTTGCAAGGAGTGTATTCACACTACTATCAGTTAAGACACCATCAGTAAGTTTAAGGTTTAATTCATTAATCTCATCTATTTCTGAATGTATATTCAGGGTTATTATTAGAAAGATAAAGATATAGAAAATGATGAGAAATTCTCTCATTCTATGATATTTTTACATAGTGGAATATATTATTCAATTGTTTACTATTTTGATGATTATATGCAGAAAAAACCATTAAAGGTTCTGGTTTTTTTGCCTGAGATAGGGCTGGGTGGTGCTGAGTGGCAGACACTTTATATGCTCAATGGTCTCAATAGTGAACTCATATATCCGGTATTGCTTACTCTTAACAGAGGTCTAAATGAAAGAAGAGAACTACCGGAATATCATTATGTAATAAATAAATCACCTGGTTTTGACCCATTATTTGCGTTGAAATTGTCATCTTTACTACATTTTATAGAACCTGACATTATTCATCTTATTTCATCAACAGCAATAATCTGGGGGACTCTCGCTTCCCTTTCTTATTTGAACTCAAAGTTTATTGTATCACTCTGGGGAGAAGATTGGGGTGATAGTATATTGAGAAGGGCTTTGTTAAGGATTTGTCAACGCTTAGCAGATGTTGTAACAGTTAATTCATACGGTTTGAGAGATTCCGTGTCAAAAAAGTATTTAATCCCTGAAGGTAGGATAGAGGTGTTGGTTAATGGGGTTGATGTAGAGAGATTTGCTCCCAGGGATGCACATAAATTGAGGGGTGAGGTTGGTATCGGTTCTGACGAGGTTGTAATTGGCTGGGTTGGGAATATCAGACCAGAGAAGGACTTCTGGACGCTTATATCCGCATCAGAGATTGTAGTTTCAAGACAGAGGAATGTTAAGTTCCTAATTGTGGGTGGTGGAGTTGATTACGATAGGGCAGTAAGTGAGGTAGAGCAAAGGGGTCTTAAAGATAACTTCATATTCACCGGTAGAGTTGATGACACAGCGCCTTACTATAATGCGATGGATATATTTGTGAACTCCAGTATATCGGAGGGTATGTGCAATGTTATACTAGAGGCATCGGCAAGTGGTCTGCCCTGTGTGGTGACCGATGCTCCGGGGAATTCCGAACTGGTCATGGATGGTAGATCCGGCTTTGTTGTCAAAAGGGGAAATTGTGTGGAACTGGCGGATAAGATTCTAACACTTATCAATAATGACCAGCTTAAAGAAGAAATGGGTAAACGGGGGAGGGAGTATATGAAACGAGCATATGATATGGATGCAATGGTGAAGTCATATCAGGACTTCTATCTGAGGGTTGGTGGTAGATTGTGATGAGGGATTTTCCCTTTATATCGGTTGTGATGCCGGTGAGGAATGCTGGAAGATACATTGGTGGTGCGATTGAGAGCATACTCACTCAGGACTATCCCCACGAGCGGATGGAGATAGTGGTGGTTGATGGCATGTCCGATGATAATACCAGGGAAGTGGTTAAGTCGTATTGCGGGAGAGGCATTGATATAAGGGTTATAGACAATAGGGGCAAGACCGTGCCCTATGCAATGACGCTGGGGGTGCTGAACATAAAAGGCGAGATATTGACCCGCCTGGACGGTCATGCCCGCTTTTCACCTAACTACTTAAGTAGGACTGTATCTGCAATGATGGATGGCAGGGCAGATGTGGTTGGTGGTCGTCTCGTCTCGGAGGGGGAGGGACTTATAGGTGAGGTAGTTGCTATCACTATGTCATCATTTGTGGGAGTTGGAATGTCATTCAGGACAATGCGGGAGGACAGGTTGGTTGACACCCTTGCTTTTGGTTTATATAGGAGGAAGGACCTATTGAGCGCCGGAGAGTATATACCATATCTTACAAGGAATTCAGATGAAGAGCACAACTATCGGATGCGAGAGATGGGGAAGAGAATGATTGTGCTTGCTGACTTGCCTGTAAAGTATATTGTCAGAGGAAGTTTTTTCAAGCTCATTAAACAAATGTATGGTTATGGGTTCTATAAACCTGTAGTTCTATATCTCCACCCGCATTTTTTAAGATTGAGACAGATTCTCCCTGTATCCTTTATTCTATTTGCTGGGCTTGTGGTATCTTCACTTATTTATGGTGGGTGGTGGGCACTCATTCTATCTTTTTTACCATTCGGCTTATATATCACTACAGTTCTGGCATTTGTTATAAACAATGCGAGAAAGCATGGGATAGTTAAGGGTATTCTCACAGGATTAAGCGCTATGCTTATGCATACATCTTATGGTTTAGGGGAGGTTTTTGGGATATTGAAGGCGACGATAATGATTGTCAGGGGAGATCTGCACCAACTCAAGAAGTCCTGGTATAGATTTAATTTATAAACCTACTATCTATTCATCTTCAGTGAGTATTGCCCTGGTATATTCTATGAGACCACCTCTGTTGATTATCTCCAGAAGAAAGGGAGGTAGTGGAGTAAAGTTCACCTTTTCTGAGGGTGTGATGATGACGGAGTTATCAATATCTATACTGATGATATCATCATCACCAGCTTTTGGTTTCTTATCAACTTGGCATAGCAGTATACCCTGATTTATAGCATTTCTGTAGAAGATTCTGGCAAACGATTCCGCAACTATTGCATTTACACCTGCATATTTAAGCGATATAGCCGCCTGCTCTCTTGAACTTCCGCACCCGAAGTTCTTACCCGCTATGATTATTGCACCTTTAAGTTTTTCGGAGTAGTCCTCTGCTAAACCCTCCAGAGCGTGTGGAGCCATCTCAACAGGGTCTGTAATGGGCAGATATTTACCAGGGTATATCTGGTCTGTATCAATATTGTTCCCAAGGATTATGGCTTTGCCCTCAATCATCTTCTATCTTTCTGTTGCTTCTGTATCAGTTCTCTTGCCAGTGACAGATATGCAAGTGCTCCCCTTGATGGTTTGGGGAGATATATACTTATTGGCTTTCTTGAATATATCACCTGGGCTATCTCCGTTGACCTGGGAATTATTGTTTTGAATACCAGAGAACCATATCGCTCCCATGAGAGTTTAAGTATCTCCCTGGATGACTTAAGGCGACTATCAAACATTGTGAGTAGTAGTCCCTCAATTTCAAGGTCACGGTTGATGCTTTTCTTTATGGTACAAATTGTTTGAAGAAACTGGTCTAACACCATAAACACATAGTAATCGCTCTGGACAGGAATAAGGACGGAGTCGGATGAGTATATTGCGGCTATGGTGTTCTCAAATATAGAAGGGGGACAATCCATTATAATATAATCATAGTCACATCTCAGAGAATTTACCGCTTTTTTTAGAACTCGTAGATTGCTCATTGCTTTCTTTATCGCCTCACCTGCAGGATTTGACCAGACATTGTTAGCGATAATATGAAGTGATTTTATGCCGGTCTTATGTATCACATCCTTTGGTTCACAGGTCTTGACTACCATCTCAAATATTCCGCGTGATAGTGAGTCCTGGTCCATATCAAAGGCAATCCCAAGACATCCCTGTGGGTCAAGGTCAATAAGTAGTACCTTTTTACCAAGAATATTCAAGGATATTCCAAGATTTAGAGCAGTCGTCGTCTTTCCTACTCCACCCTTCTGACAGGCAATGGAGATAACCCTTGCCATTAAACCTTCCTTCTAAAGCAGTTGATTAACTATTAGTATCTCAACAATATATGAAGTTGATTACTCCTCTGTCTCTCTTGACTCAGATTTGTATGACCTCATCTTTGACTCAAGGTTCAATATCCTGTGGTTCAAATCAGAGATTATTGCCTCTTTGGCTCTCAGTTCGTCTAATTCGGAGAGTATCTTTGACCTCAACTCCACCAATTCATTCATCTTCTCCTCAATCCTGTGTAAATCCTTCTCCATCCGGTTGATATTGCTTGCATCTTCGGTTATTTCTTTCATCCTGGTGGTCAACTGGTTGATCTCTTTCTCCATCTTCTCAAGGTCATCCCTGTTGGCGTTTAATTCCTCAGTTCGTGAGTCGATATCATCCATAATCATGTTGATGGAGTCAAATCTGTCTCTCAATGTCACCAGAATGTCCTTCTTCTCGTCAAGTTCCCTGATTAGTGCACTTACTTCTTTCTTAGACCTTTCAATGCTGTCTTCCAGAACCTTTCTGTCTGCCTTAAGCTCATTTAGTTTCTCCTCTACTTCCGCTCTTAGGGTTATGAAACTATCCCTCAATGATACCATCTCATTCATCCTAATATGCTCATCGTCAAGCATCTGGGATATCTGCTTGGATGTGGATTCTACCTGCTCCTGATGGGTTCTTATATTTTTAAGTTCGTTCTCAAAAGCACTTATCTCTGAACGGGTTTTGACCAGAGTATCCATCATAGCTCTGGTGTCCGCCTCCATCTTCTCAATCTCCGCTACTTCACTTTTTATTCTGAGTATGTCTTGTTCTTTGTCCTTCAAGGTGTTTATGTCTCTGTCAAGTTTTGCACGGAGGTCTGATAACTCGTTTAGGCGATTGTAGAGGTTGTCAACATTGTTGCGGATGAACCTAATATCTCGCTCCTTCTCTTCAAGCAGGGTTTTCTCGCGGTTGAAATCGGCCACCTTTCTTGAGAAGTCGTCTTCTATGGCTCTAAATGATGAATGGAGGTCAGCAACCGACTTTTCAAAATGAGCTTTTTCGGCACTAAACTGTTTTATCCTGCTCTCAACCTCCTGATACAAAGCACTGTAGTCCCTCACATTCTCAAGTTTAGTGGATAAGTCATCAATCTGCGATTTGACATTGGCAAGCTCTGAGTGCTTGTTCATAATCTCATTGTATTTCTCGTTAAATTCCCTCTCGCTTATCACTGCCTGACCTATCGCATCAAGACGCTGTTCAATATTAAATAGATTGGCTTCCAGTCCCTTCTGTTGCATCTCAAGTTCGGGGAACTTGTGGGTGTATTGCTCTAATCTGTTGATAATTGAATCCATCTCGCTCTTAAGCGACTTGAGGTCGTCTCCAGTGGAAAGCAGTTCATCTCTTTCCTTTATGATGCTATCCACCTTCTCCTTCAATTGTGTTATGTCATCGGAGGTAGAGCTAATGAACTCTATCTTTGAGGTTAGTTGGTTTATTCCTCTCTCAATCTTCTTCATCTGGTCATCAACTTCATCAGAGTAGTTGCTGGCATCCTTTAAGCGGGACTCCCATACTTCAAGAACTTTCATATCACTTGTTAGCTTCTCTCGCTTCTCCTCCAGCATCCTTATCTTCGTTTCAAGTTCATTGATGCTAACAATCTTGTCGTCTATGTCGGTCAGTTTCTTCTCAATCTCCCATATCTGAACATTCAGCCGGCTATGTTCATCTTGAACCTTTTCAAAGATGGTCTTGTAGTCCTGCATGCTGTTGTAGAACGCCTCTACTTCTCCCTTCATCTTCCGTAGTTCAATGAGAGTATCCTCCACGCCCTCAAAGAGGTCTCTCGCCTGAACCCATTTGTCAACCTTCTCATCAATTGATTTTATATTGTTCTCTATCTCCTTTATCTGCCCAGTAAAGGTTTCAATCTGTTGACCATAGATGTTGAGGTTCTCAGATATACTGCTCACTGACCTCTGCGCCTCCTCGGTCTTTCCCGTAAGTTCATCTGATGTATTCTTTAGAGTGTTCAGTTTGCCCTCAACAGTATTTAATTTATCCTCCACCTCTTTGAACCTTGATAATACATCAAAGGCATCGTTCACGCTGTTCTCAATGTTGCTCAGTCGGTTAGTTAAGGTGCTTATATCATCTTTTACGCTCTCAAAGTCCCTCAATCTGCTCTCCAGCTCAGAGATGCTTGTGGAAGCATTTGAAACCCTCGTTTCAATATCCTTCAAGTCATCCTTGAATCTTGTCTGAAGTGTATCTGCTGTTCTATTTAGCTGGTCAAATTTTTCCTCCACCTTGTCCATTGAGGTCCGGGTATCTTTTGCATCGCTCTGAAGTTCGTCAATAAGGGATTTAACATTGTTAACATCCTTGAGAATGCTGTCCAGTCGCTCCTCAATGACATCGGTCTTCACTACCGCCTGGTTGACTCGCTCTATGTCCGAACTGATACGCTTAATGATATCTTCGTAAGTGGTGGTCTTGCTCTCAATCTGGGACGACTTGGAATTAAGGTTGTCAAGCGTCAGGGTTAGATTGTTTACTCTTTCTGTAAGGTCATCGGCTCTGTTCAGAACTTCCTCAAAACGCTTGCTCTTCTCTTCAATGTCCTTATAACGCTCTTCAATGATTACCGCTCGGGCTGATAGGTCGTCAAGTATGGCGTTGGCTCGCTCAATCTTCTCGGTCGGGTCTTTCTCTAAAGATGTATCAACCTTGTTCTTGATTTCATCTGCGATTCTCTTCAATTGCTCTAATTCGGTTTTAATTGTGGATACCTCGTCTATCCTGCTGGTGATGAAGTTCATTCTGCTTTCTGCATTGGAGGTGGTTGAGTTTATCCTTGCTTCGCTATCGGCGACGCTTTTCTCAAGACGGTTTATCTTCTCTTCCAGTTCACTTCCTTTTGTAATCTGTTTCTCCAGGGTGCTTCTTATGTTCTCTCCCTTCTCCAGGAGGTTAGAGTAGTCCACAAAATACTGATTAAGGAAGTCGGCGAACTCATCGGGCGAGATCTTCCCTTTCTTTCCAAACATAATGAATCCCTCCTATTTGTATTATATAAACATAATACACACTGATAGAAATTACTATCATCCATCTTATTCAATTCAAATCAAGTTTTTTATATTCTATTATAAAGATAATGTCTAAACCAATAACAAAATCACTTGATGACAACTATCCTATAAAACTCCGAGTCCCCGCCTTCAGAATCTATCCATATCTGCCCTTCATAAAGTTTGTAATATTGTGGTGATAACGGTGACCAGCTATCTGATTTTCTTCTGTCACCATAAACCATAATACAGGGCATCTCGGTTTCTCCATCCACATCGGTGATGCCAGCCAGTTCTGCTATATCAATATAACCGCCCCTGCCAGTAATATCCTCCTCGCTCACAAGATATACCGTTCTCTTTGCCGTGTTGGGAGGTATAATTGTATCACCGCAGGATAGAAAAGTTATTACTATGATTAGAATAACTGTGAATATCGCAGACCTCATATCTAATCCTCCATCTTAATCAGGTTATATTCTATGCTTCCAAGTCCAAGTGCCTTTGCGTGCCTCAACTGGATGAGACCGTCTAAGTGCGGGTATATCGCCTTGAACTTGTCTGCTCCTATAGCCACTGCGTCTCCAAGAACCTCTCTATTTAAACCTGGTTGATTGTTCACCAGGTCGTAGGAAGCCATGTCTATGGCGACAGGGTCTCTTGATGCTAATATGCCAATATCCGGGACGATAGGTGCACCGCTGAATGGATAGCAGTCACAGGCAGGTGTTATCTCAGTTAAAAAGTTAATGAATAAAAATTTATTGTTTAACACTTTAGAGACACCGCTTGCGAACTCCGCCATCTTCTCCTGTGCGGAGTTGGATGCGGCATCCCAGATAATATTTATTGCTTTCTCGGGGCAGGCGCCGATGCATTCAGCACATCCAATGCAGGTATCACTATCTATTATTGCTTTTTTGTTCACAATCTTTATTGCATCTACCGGGCACCATTTTGTGCATAACTTACAGCCGGTGCATCTATCCTCCTCAACGAATGGTTTTACATTTGAGTGCATATTCAACTTGCCCTTCCGGGTTGAACATCCCATTCCTATGTTTTTTATAGCGCCACCGAAGGCGGTGAGGTCATGACCCTTGAAGTGGGTTATCACCACCATTGAGTCCGCCTCTGAAATATGCTTGGCAATCTCAACTACTTTGAAGTGCTTGCCATCTATTTCAATCTCTACACCATCGCTACCCCTAAGTCCATCAGCGATTATCACAGGTGCCCCCACGGGATAGGGTAGAAAACCATGTATGTATGCGGTTTCAAGGTGGCTTATTGCGTTGCCCCTGCTACCCACATATAGTGTGTTCGTGTCAGTAAGGAATGGTTTTCCACCTGTCTCTTTGATTGCCCTGACTACCATAGCCACGAATATGGGTTTAACGAAGGCGGTATTTCCTTTCTCGCCTAAGTGGGTTTTCACTGCGACCATTTCGCCATCAAGCACTATCTTTTGGAGTCCTGCCCTTTCAAGAATAGCTTTGATACCTTTCGCGAGACCATTTTTACCTGAAGCGCCAAAGGGTATAAAGAAAACATCAGCAGCCATAGTTTAATAAGATAATAAAAATGATTTTTCTGTCAAGATAATAATTGTTCAATAATAGGGTCTTCACTTAAAGAGTGGTTTTGGAGTTCTTTATAATGCGTTCGTATATATTATGTTTAGTAGAAGAGAGATTTTATTTTACCAATTGAAGTATTTTCAACAGATGTGGGATAAAAGACCACACAGTGAATGCACCAATCAATTCCTATAGGAGGGGTTCCAAGTTTGTCTTTCCATTCATGAGATGTTGGGTCCCATGTATAACTATGTCCAGACCAGTTATTACCATCGTCGCTTCCCGGATGTGGTGGAGATGCACTCTCAATGTGATACATCAACCAGAATGGTTGACCATAGCCAAAACACCAGTTCTCTTCACTGACATCTATGTCGTCGTAGTTTGGATATGTAGCATTGATGTGACCGTAGAATGGTCCATAATCAGCATCGCTCCACCCATCGTCGGGGTTTACAGTTGGAAGTTCATCGCATGAACTGGTTTTTTGGATATAGATGGTGCAATTGCCGTCTTCACGGAAACCAATGAAACCGATAGTTAATATCTTAAATCCTTCGTTGATGCCATAATCACCTTCAGGGTCAAAACAACAAGCAGGAACATAATTAGAAACATCAAATGTCCACCACCACTCTGGGTCACTGTGATAGCTCATATCTGCTTGGTCAGGTAGTAGTAGTGGTTCTTCGTGTTCAGTATAATATGGAAACTTAATAGAAGTGGGTTCCGCGAACAAGGACAAGTAAGAAAGGAGAATAATTATTAACAATCTTTTCATAATAACCTCGGCATCTATTAAAATAACATAAAGGTAGAAAAATGTCAAACACAAAAGTTCTTGTGAGATTGAATTTATTAATATGAAAAATCCTTTCATTTTAAGTGTATGAATTTTAATTCTTAACAATACTTGCAGTTATTTTATGGATTTAATTGGATGAATTTAATAAGTTATTTAATAGTGAACCAGAGTTTATTTATGAGGGATAAATGAATGGACATTTGCATAGCAAGAATAGGGATATAAAGGAACTGGGTCGTAACATATTGAGGGTTATCAGTGGTTATATCAGGGGTATATTCCTGATATGCCTTATTGAGGGTAGTATTCTTGCACTGGGTCTCTACTTAATAGGCATACCCTTTGCGTTATGGATTGGCTACTTCGGGGGGTTGATGAACTTCATACCCACCCTGGGAGTGGTGATAGGTATTATTCCTGCGGTGGTATCTGCATTATTTGCTGAACATCGTATCAGGTCGCTATTACTTGTTGGTGCTTTATACACCACCGTTCAGGTTCTTGATGCCTATGTCATCGGTCCAAAGATATTAGGGAGGAGTGTTGGCTTGCATCCCGTTCTTGTCGTAATTGCGGTGATGGTAGGGGCTCATTTCTTCGGTGTAATCGGCGTAATCATCGCAGTCCCTGTGACCGCTATTCTGATGGTCATATACAGGTATTTGAGGTCGTGGAAGAAAGGCAGAAATAAATTAAATGAAAGGTAGTTCTGTAATTGATATAAGAGCAATTCTGTTATTATTATATTCCATTGATAATGAGTATTTTTAACATTCCAAATCTGATAACACTGGGCAGGGTTTTTCTAATACCAATCATTATATACTATTCGGTGTTCATGGAAGGAAGACCTGAGTATGTGGTGATTGGATTATTCGGGCTGTTTTTGTTGAGCGACCTTCTTGACGGTATAGTAGCCAGAAGGTTGGGTCAGGTAACGGAGTTCGGGAAAGCATTTGACACTATTGCGGATAAAATGCTTTATTATCCATTGATTGTTTTTCTTATGGTGTTCAGAGATTTACCGGCATGGTTTGTGATTGCTCTCATTGTAAAGGAGTGCTTCTCAATATATATTGCTATTAGATATATCAGAGCAATGGGAAAAGTTCAGTCGGCAATGTTATATGGCAAGGTGTATATTAATCTAACCTCCTTATCTGTTCTCGCCTTCATAATTAATATAAGAGTTATATTTTATCCATTGGCTATACTTGCACTTATATTCGGTTATTATTCACTTACTGTTTACTATAGGGCGATGATGAAGGATTTCAGGGAGGGTGCGTTATGAAGATATATAGGGAGAAGGATGTAGATAGTTTTGCACTTGCCGGTCGGGAGGTGGCGGTGATTGGCTATGGCAATCAGGGGAAGGCACAAGCGATGAACCTCCGTGATTCAGGTGTAAAGGTAGTGATTGCATTGAGGGAGGGTTCTGAGAGGATGAAGACCGCAACCAGGGATGGCTTCAGAGTTGGAAAGATTGAGGATGTTGTTGGTAGGGTGCATGTTATTGCAATGTTGATTCCCGATGAGTTTCATATGGATGTGTGGAATAAATATCTGAAAGGCAGGTTAAGGGAGAAGGCGATGGTGGTCTTTGCCTCAACTGTTGCGGTTCACTTTGAAGGCATGAATTTTGATAGCAATATTGATGTTGTATTGGTAGGTCCAATGGGACCCGGAGATGCCCTGAGGAGTGAGTATAGGGCAGGGAGGGGGCTCCCGGCGAAGGTTTCAGTAATGCAGGATGCAAGCGGTAGGGCGCTTGATATGTGCCTTGCCTATGCAGGAGCATTAGGTTGTGCGAGAGTTGGATGCATTGAGACCACATTCAAGACCGAAGCAGAGCTAGACCTATTCAGCGAACAGGTAGTTCTATGTGGTGGCATTCCTTATCTCGCTTTGAGGGCGTTTGAGGTTCTGATTGAGAAGGGGTATCCACCAGAACAGGCATATATTGAGACAGTGCAGGAGATAAGGGCTATTGCTGATTTAATGTTCAGATATGGTATTGATGGTATGAGGCGGAGGATAAGCACCACTGCACTGTATGGTGGAAAGGTAGCGGGGGAGAGTTTGATAGATGATGAGGTAAGAGATAAGATGCTCTCCCTTCTGGAAAGCATTCGTTCAGGTAGATTCTACAAGAAGTTTAAGGGCGAGAGACCTGTTAACAGGCAGGAATTAGAGGCGATACCTGATGATATGAGAGAGGCGAGGGAGAAGGTATCAAAGTTGTTTATAAGCGATGTGGACAGATTATTCGGTAGATAGGGGTATATATGAATTATTATAGCATCAATAACTTGTTAAATTTTTCACTTGATTTGAATGTTGATAGTTATTAGCATTTGTTGTTGAGGTATGAGTGGGGAAGAGAAAAAGAGAATACCCAAGACCACCGTTTATAGATTGAGTGTATATTATAGGGCTCTTAGTAATCTTGAGGAAGAGGGGGTGGATTCAATATCCTCAGCAGACCTTTCTGAGATAGCGGGTTTTTCAGCGGCGCAGATAAGGAAGGATTTAACTTATTATGGTCAGTTTGGAAGACCGGGCAGGGGATATGTTGTTTCTCACTTAAAGAGTCAACTTAGGACCATATTGGGCATTGATAGAGATTGGTCTGTTGCTCTAGTCGGTGTGGGCAGGTTGGGCAGGGCGCTTCTCGCCTATAAGGGCTTCAGAAAACAGAATTTCATAATTGAAGCAGCATTTGACAATGACCCTGAAAAGGTTGGGAAGGAGTTCAGCGGAGTAAGGGTCTATCATCAAGATGAGATGGATAAGGTAATAAGGAGTAAAAAGATTGAAATGGGCATCGTTACTGTCCCTGAAGAGGTTGCAGAGATTATTGTAGCAAAATTGATTGATGCTGGTATAAAGGCAATTCTATCTTTTGCACATTTACCAAGTATCTTTTCAAATGGTATAAAAGTAAACCAGGTTGACCTTTCCATTGAGATGGAAGGATTATCATATTATTTGACACACAGTAAGTAGTCCAATGCAGTGTTTATACCTCCAGGGAAGCATTGAAAATATTTTTGTTTTAATAAATATGGATTTTTTTCATATAATAAACATAAGTGTTTCTAAAAGATAGATATATTTAGTTGTCAAACTTACAAAGTATTTTGGTGGTATTTAGAAGTGAGTTTGAGATGATTAGGTTTTTTTGATAGAAATGGAGATAAGGGGTAGCATAGAAGAGGAATCTGTTGAGAAGATAATCAAGGTGATTGCTGACCTTGAAGAGACGGGTATATTAGTAATCAAGACAGAGAATGGCGAGGGGAAAATCTCATTTGAAAACGGCAGAGTTTTATATGCCAGTTTTAACGATAGTTACGGTAAGGATGCATTTGTAAAGTTGATAAATGTAAATGAGGGAGAGTATCAGTTCATCAATCGTGAGAAGGTAGATGAAGTAAACATTAAAGACATAACCATAGATGAGATGGTCTCTTATGCGAGGAAGCATAGTGTAGATGAGGAAGAGGAGTTGGAGGAGGAGCTGTCACCAAGAGCAATGATATGGCGAAAGACATCAGAGATATCTACTGATGTTACAATCAACAGTGATGAGTGGAGGTTTCTCTCCAACATTCGTGATGGCAGGTCAATAAGGGACATATCAGCAAACCTGGGGATTGACATAGAAGAAGCGAAAGAGATAGCAAAGGTTCTCAAGAAGAAAGAACTGATAGAAATAGAAGAGCCCCTGTTTACCAAAGAGATACCATTGGTAGTTCCAGTTAGAACTCCTGCCGCTGAGAGGGCTTTAGACCCGATGGACTCGGAGTATAAAACCTTACTTAATAAATATGGTAAGATGGGTATAGAGTTTCTGATATATGCTAACGGTAAGAGG
>QMNJ01000002.1 GCA_003647715.1 Candidatus Coatesiibacteriota bacterium | reverse complement strand
TTATACACTAAATAATCAACCTGTCAAGACATAAAAAACCATTTCTGTGATTGTTTCGTCAAAAAGATAACTTTATATTATCATTATAATATGTTCAGCAATGAAAAGGAAAAACTGGAAGCATTTAAGAACCAACTAAATGAGATTCTAAGAAAGGATAACCTAAATATTAAACAGCGAAACAAATTAGAGATAACAGAACTTGACAACGCAAGAGAACACACAATTAACAACCAACAATTTCTATTATTTGAGAAGAGTGCAACATCCCACATCATACCCGATATTGAAGAACTTATGAGATATATATCACTCTTCTCTACGCCCAGCGACCTTATACATAAAGACCTGGTGTTTCTAGACATAGAGACCTGCGGAAGCAGTGAGGGAGCCATAATCCTGGTAGGAGTGGTGTTATACGACGATGAAGAACCCAAAGTGGTCCAGGCGCTTGCCAGGGACTACTCGGAGGAGCAAGCGATAATTGAGTATATGACACACATATTAGAAGGTAGAAGAGTTTTTATAACCTACAATGGCAAACTATTTGATATCCCAGCAATCAACCTGAGGTGCACTCTCTACCAATTAAAACCACTTGAACCCACCATCCACATTGACCTCCTAAACATAGCCAGAAAGCGCATCCCAAAAAGGCGACTTCCCAACCGCAAACTGACCACCCTTGAGTATTATCTCCTTGACTTTGAGAGGGAGGCAGATATACCCGGTCGGCTGATACCGTCCATATATCATAATTTTACGAGAACTGGTGATGCAAGCGGGCTTGCCCGGGTCATAGAGCACAACGCCTGGGATGTAATATCAATGGTCAATCTGGTGCCAATATTGCTATCTGTAGATAGTCCGAAGATTGAGGAGATTAAAAACTACTGGTGGGGAAGGTAGATTGAATAATAACCATTAGGAACGACTATCTATTTACCACACCTCACCTGGAAAACCCTCTATCTGAGCATATGTAAATACAGGTCCATCCTTGCATATATAGACATCGCCTATATTGCACCTACCACACTTACCCAACCCACACTTCATCTTCGCCTCAAGGGTGGTATAGAGCACATCAGGCGAAAAGCCCAACTCAACTAGTTTCTCCATACATAGCCGTATCATAATCGGCGGTCCGCAAACCACTACTACTCCGTTCTTAGGTGAGGGCTTCATCTGCTCAAGAACAGGTGGAACAAAACTCACCTTGCCACGCCAGTCGGGCGTCTCACCACCAGGGTCAACACAAAGGGTTGTATTACAAATATCATCGCTCTCCCACCACCCATAGACCTCTTCTTTATAAACCAACTCTTCAACGCACCTCGCCGCATATATAATGCAAAAATCCCCAAACTTCTTCCGCTCTTTAATAACCCTGTGTATCAAACCCCTAAGTGGAGCAATACCTATTCCGCCTCCTATTACCATAACATTCTTTCCATAGAAATCGTCCACTGGAAACCAGTTGCCATAGGGTCCCCTAAAAGTAACGAAATCGCCAACATCAAGAAGATGGAAAGCGTGGGTAGCCCTTCTCACCTCCTTCACGGTTATCTCAATGTAGTCCCTCCAGAAGGTAGGCGATGCAATGCAGAATGTTGCCTCACCCGAGCCGGGCACACTGAATTCACCGAATTGCCCTTCCTTAAAGGTAAAGTTCTTCCTGTCTTCATCATCCACGAACTCAAGGCGGAATGTCTTGATGGTAGGGGTTTCATCCCGCACCTCTATTACACGCATCATCTTTGGCTGATATATGTTCTCCACCATTTAAATCTCCTACTTTATCACCTTTGCTCTCTTTAGTAGACGAACTATATCTTCCCTGATGTCAACATTCTGGGGGCAGGCAGATATACACCTGCCACAGCCAGTGCAACCAACAACACCGAAACGTCTGGGGTAATATGAGTATTTATGCATCACTCTCTGCCTGTATCTCTGATACTGGCGTGGTCTGGGCTGATGTGCCTCGGTTCTGGTGAACTCATAACCTGTGCAATAGTCCCAGAACCTAACACGCTTACTCCCCTCATCTTGTATCTCAAAGCAGTGGCAGGTGGGACAAACGAATGTGCAGATACCACAACCAATGCAGGATGGCTCAAGCACTTTCCATATCTCATCTGTAAATATCTCAAATAGGGCGTTATGAGAGCCATCAACCTCAATCGCATTATCAAAACCCTTCGCCTCTACCTCCGGCACATCCACCTCATCAGCACCCACTTTATCAAGCACATCAATTATCACATCTCCCCTCTCGCTTATCCGCCAGATAATATATCCGCCCTCCGCTCTCAACATAACACAATCGGCTAATTCAGTTGCTACCGGGTCAACACCGACCCAGTGGCAGAAACACTTATCATCAAGGGGACTATCACAGATGTTCACCACTATTATCGTATTCTCACGACGCGCAAACCAGAATTCATCACGATAATCCCACCCGAATAGCAAATCAAGGCGCCTTACTGCCTCAAAGTCACAGTTCCTGATACTAAATAAAACTCTCTCATCAGACGGCGCCTCTGAAACCACATCAACTCTTTCTTCATTGGTGGTGAACCCAAGGATTACTTCACATTGGGGGAGGAAAATGCTTTTTACTGAAAGTAGCGTTCTACTCTCCAAGTCCACCTCACCTTCACCATAAGGTCTGTATTCAGTGTAAATACCAGTGCCGTCGGCTCTATCAAACCTCTGCGGAACATACACAGGCACCTTCTCATTCAACGACTCAATAAAACCGTTCAACTTATCATCAGATATGAAGTATGCCTTTTTATTGCTCATAAGATAAAATCCTCCGGGTCAGCCATACTGTATTCCTGAAGAGGTGGTTTCCTCTCACTGTCCATACCCGCCCTATAACCATCATACTTATCCTCAATTTCCAACGAGACCTTGTTGTATATCAACCTGAGAGGAATCCCTACTGGGCAGACCCTCTCACACTCACCGCAATCTATACACCTCCCTGCCATACACATAGCCCTCCTCACATGAAAGAGCATATTGTTATCTGTGGTTGGCGAAAGTTCAATCCACTGGGGCATATTGCGATATGATATGCAGATATCGCAGTAGCACAGAGGGCAGACCTGCCTGCATGCATAACACCTGATACAGGAAGAAAATGCGCCTTTCCAGAAATCAAGCAGTTCGCTCTCACTCTTTTTCCCATAGAACTCTCTCTCCCTGAAGTATCTCTCCTTCGTGGGTTTGATATCCACCATCTCGCCGATAAATATGTCTGCCTGAGGGGTATTTCTTACATCGCAGTATAGGCACTTGTCATGAACATTCTCAGCAGTCAACGACTTGTGTGCATCCTCCTCATCACCCTCCACCTTTCTCGGGTCAATCACTCCCGGGCAACCGAAACCGATAACCTTCACTCTCTCCCTATCTATCTTTGATTCCTGTGCAAGAACTATAAGCGACTTCTGGTCACACCCTTTTAATAAGACCGCAACCTTATCCTCAGGATACTCCAATAGATAATTGAGAACATATAGAACCAGATTGTGGACGCAATTGACATCAAATATAAACTCATCGGTGTCATCCTCTTTCAATGCGATATGGGGTTTAGAATAGGGCGGAAGACCGCTCTTCTTATATCCAATTACAGCGTTTATCTCACCCTTTCTGAGAAGCTCTCTCGCCTTTTTTCTAAATTCCTCACCTATGTTTACAGCTTCGGTCATACCAATTATTACTCTTTTTGCTCTTCGTCTTTGAACATCCTATTGGGTCCCAGTGCCTTTATCTTCTCCACAACCTCATCCACAACATCTGCCCATTTGCGTCCCTCAGATGCAGATACCCAGCTCATCTGAAACCTATTGGATTCCATACCCACTGCTTTCAATATCTCTTTCAGAACAGTGAACCTTCGTCGTGCATAGTAATTACCTGTTGAATAATGGCAGTCACCGGGATGACAGCCGGATACCAGAACGCCATCAGCACCATCAAATAGGGGTTTTAAGACATGCAGAACCTCCACCCTGCCAGAGCATGGAACCTTTATTACCCTTATATTCGGTTTATACTCAAATCTACTGGTGCCCGCAAGGTCTGCGCCAGCATAAGAACACCAGTTGCATAGATACCCGACTATGAACGGCTCAAAACCAGTTCCATTATTAATCTTCTCATTAGCCATTCTCTTTCACCTTTACCCATTTTTCTCTTCACCCATTGTCGCCTTATGCTTTACTGATGGAGAGCTCTCACCTATCAAAGCCCCAATTTGCTCAAATATTTGTAAATCAGTAGTTCCCTTGATGTCAATTGCACTTGACCTGCACACGGTAGTGCAGGTTCCACATCCCTGACACTTTCCCCTATTTACTCTCGCCACTTTCCTTATGTCTGGCTTATCTTCTATCCACACCTTTCTCTCCACCTCTTCTATGGCGTCGTAGGGGCAGACATCTCTGCATGCAAAACAGCCGGAGCAGGTTTCTTCGTCCACCACAGCAACCATCGGTTCCCGCTCCAGTATGTCTCTGGACAGTAGAGCCAGCACTTTGCTTGCAGAAGCAGAACCCTGTGCAACAGAATCGGGTATGTCCATAGGCGCCTGACAGCAACCAGCAAGGAATACACCAGCGGTATTGGTATCAACCGGTCTCAACTTCGGGTGTGCCTCCACGAAGAAGCCATATCGGTCATAAGCAACTCCAACATTTCTTGCCAGTTCTATCACGCCAGAGGATGGCTCAATCCCTGTTGCGAGGACAACCATATCGGCTGGTATCTCAATATTCTTGCCAGAGATTGTGTCATACCCCAGCACCATCACCTTATCTCCATCCCTGTATAGGCGTGAGACCCTTCCCCTGATATATAAAGCGCCCGCCTCCTCCATCGCCCTCTGGATAAACTCCTCATATCCCTTACCACCCGCTCTTACATCAATATAGAATATGAATGCTCTGGCAGATGGAAGGCGATGGTGCAGAAGAATTGCGTGCTTGGCGGTATACATACAACATATCTTGGAACAGTATGGTCTATCGTATTTATCATCCCTTGAGCCAACACACCCAATAAAGACCACATTCTCAGGTTCTTTTCCATCTGATGGTCTCTTTATCTTGCCCCCTGTTGGTCCCGAGGCGCAGGAGAGTCGCTCAAACTGAAGACCTGTGATAACATCATCAACCTCGCCATAGCCGTATTCCTCAATCTTTGAGTGGTCAAAAAGTTTATAACCTGTAGCCAGCACTATGGCGCCTACTTCAACCTTTATAAATTCATCCGGCTGGTCAAATCTTATTGCATTTCTGGGGCAGACCATCTCACAGACCTTGCACTTCCCTTCTGTATAATAGCGACAGTTCTCCTTGTCAATCACAGGTATCTTGGGGACTGCTTGAGGAAAGGGGAAGTATATAGCAGTCCTCGTTGTAAGACCCTGTTCAAACTCATCTGGAATCTTCTTAACGGGGCACTTTAGTGTGCACTCACCACAACCATTACACAGTTCCTCATCCACGGACCTCGCCTTCTTCCTTATAGTTACCACAAAATTACCAATATAGCCCTCAACCCTTTCAACCTCCGAATAGGTATATAGAGTTATATTCTTGTGTCTTGACGCATCTACCATCTTGGGGGTGAGAATGCACTGTGAACAATCAAGAGTGGGAAAGGTCTCGTCAAGCATCGCCATCTTACCACCAATAGATGGTTCTCTCTCAACCAGAATAACCTCCACCCCTCCGTCTGCAATATCAAGAGCACTCTGAATTCCAGCAACCCCGCCACCTATTACGAGTGCCCTTTTGGTTAGAGGAACCTCAATATTATCAAGCGGTTCAAGTTCCTTCGCCTTGGCTACAGCCATCTTCACAATATCAATCGCCTTTGCGGTCGCCTTCTCAATATCTGAGTGCACCCAAGAAGAATGCTCTCTGATATTAGCCATCTCCAACTTATATGGATTGAGACCTACATCTGCAACACAAGCCCTGAAGGTAGGTTCATGCATTCTTGGAGAACAGGCGGCGATTACCACTGAATTGAGTTTGTGCTCTTTAATTGCATCCCTCACAATCTCCTGACCCGGGTCAGAGCACATATACTTGTAGTCAGTAGAATAGACAACCCCGGGAAGTTTTGATGCCTCTTCTGCAACCCTTTTTACATCAACAGTTCCAGCTATATTAGCACCACACCAACAGACAAAGACACCCACTCTCGCCATAACTAACCTGCCTTAACTTCCCTCTTCTCTAAATCGTTGATAATGCTAGCAGGGCTTATCCAGTTTCTACCGAAACCGACCGTCTTCTTATCAGCACCAAATGAATATGCCATCAGTTGAGTAAAGTAGGTTATTGGAACTCTAATTTTCCTACCAAGGTATTTTGATGCCTCATTCTGCCTTAACTCCAATGTGCTCTGACATAGCGGACAAGCAGTAGCAATGACCTCTGCGCCATTCCTGATGGCATCATCTAATATCTCACCAACAAGTTTACCGAGAACCTCTGTATTAGAGAGTGACAAACTCCCTCCGCAACAGTTCACCTTGTGATTATAATCAACCGGGTCAACTCCAGTTAATGACAGAATATTCTCCATTACAAGGGGGTCTTCATACCTCTTAAAGTTTGTCATCTTCGGGGGTCTGGTAAATAGACAACCATAATAACAGGCGACTTTAAGACCATCTAACGGTCTTTCAACAATAGGTTTCGCCTCTTCTATATCTATCTTAGAGAATGCATCAAGTATATTATAAACCTCGTGCTGCCCATCGTATTCTGAGCCAATAGTATCTGCTACCCTCTTTGCAAGTTCGCCATCTTCTTTTATTAAATAATTTGCGTGAAGCAAGCGGTTATAACAGGCGGGGCAGACAGTTATCAATGGAAGTCCAATATCCCTCGCCTTCACCAGTGTGTCGCATGCAAGAGCAACCGAGAATCCTATATCATAAAAATGCCCCGCAGATGCTCCACAACATACCCAGTTCTCAATATCAACAAGCGTAATTCCAAGCTTTTCGCATACATACCTAAACGATGTCTCATATTCCTTTGAGGTTGAATGAGCAGAGCAACCGGGATAATAAGCAAATCTCAGTTCTTCTCCCACCTCTCCATTATCTCCTTTACACGACCACTTCCTTCAAACCTTGATGGATACAGTGATATCTTACCCTTCAATAACATCATAGGCGCCTTTGTCATATCCTTCAATGGATTCAAATTAACAAGATTGTTGAATATAACAAAGGCGACCTCAAACATCCTGCCGAAATTCTTTATCACATAAAGAAAGACCCTGGTAAAGTTCTTTACAGAGGGGTCAGAGGGCTTTATATCTCTTTTGAAGGCAATGTTTCTAAGACCATCCATCAGGTTGGCAATATCTATCTCACGAGGGCATCGGGTTGAACAAGTCAAACAATTAGAACAAAGCCAGTAGGTGTTAGAGTTTAATGCTTCGTCAATTAGGCCTAATTGCAGGTATCGTATAAGACGCCCGGGACCTAAATCCATAGCGAACGCAATGGGACAACCCGCAGTGCACTTCCCACACTGATAACAACGCTCTATGTTTTCGCCCGATATATCATAGAGCTCTCTTCTGAACTCATAATGAAGGTTTTTATTACTCAGGGTTTCAGCCATATTGTGAATAATATAACAGATTGAAAACCAAATTTCAACACAATAAATAAGGCAAATAACAAATAAAGATTACTTCTAACTTGATTGATAACATCTATTTTATAATTTTTATATAGGAATCTTCTACTCAGACATGTCTTCAATAATCTCGCTTATCCTGTCTTTATCACTGGAGAAATCAAGTGAAGTATATACAACAGAAATATTCTCAGGGTCAATAATATGCTTATATAATATACTAAATGCTGATATTTTTCCTTCCGAGAACTCAAAGACATCCATAATCCTCTTTACTTGACTACAGGTGAAGTAATTTTTAGATGAGATACCTCTTAGTATATTGAGCATGTCGTCTTCAAAGGAAGCTTCTTCAAGGGTTGCAATCAATTTGTCAAAGGCGTCCTCGCTCATAGGTAGCCATCTTTTAATAACACCACCACCGATAATCCGCCTTATATCCCGTATGTCGCTATTAATCAACTTAAGCCTGGAACGGACATTATATCTGACATACTTACTGGAGACGAGTTCCATCAATATGTCTATATCACTGGTCATCTTCTGAATGTGTGTAAGATATAAATCAACATCGTCTTCCACGATGGATTTCGTTGAAACGATGCTCGTTTCCCACTCTGCAAATACAAGCGGTTCCATAAAAGCAATTACAACCATTACCAAAAACACAATACATAATTTTTTCATCAAAAACACCTCCTCTTAGAAACCTAAAACCGCAAACATTCTAATAGGACAAAACTGAGATGTAAAGCATTTAATTTGGATACACTCTTATAGACCATCTATCCCTTTCCCAAATCTGTTTTTCATAACAACATAGTTCACTTTGGCAAATAAATCTAAAATGTATTACATCTAGGTATTACATAAAATGTGGGGTGGACGAGGGGATTTGAACCCCTAACAACCGGATCCACAGTCCGGTGCTCTGCCATTGAGCTACGCCCACCATAAAATATACCCCCGAGAGGATTCGAACCTCTGACCCACGGATTAGAAGTCCGTTGCTCTCTCCAGCTGAGCTACGGGGGCTTTCGTCCATATTATATCTTACAAAATAATGAAATTAAACTCTACTTGCTATCTATTAAAATATGTCGCAACTGAATCCCCTAACAGGTCAAAGAACCCACCATCTGAGTAAGCCCTTATGGCTACATAGCACTTATCACAACGATTGCGAGATGAGAAATCACGGATTGCCTCTTCCTGGGTTTCGTAGATTGCATTAGGGTGCATTGAGCAGGGATTTATCTTACCGTCTGGTCTCACAACAAAGAAACGAACCCCTGCTCTACAATCTGGCTTTCCACCGTCCCTGAAGAACTCATAAGTGCCCCATAGAACACGGTCAGGGTTTCTTATCGGCTTACCATCCCTCTTCATATCTATTAATTTCAATATATCCCTCTTCAACAATTCCAACTCCCCCTCATCGCTGATACAGTATTTCGGGTCGCCTGTCCTCAGTATTGAATAAGCACTATATGATATTGATACCCCCCATTCAGACGCCCTCTCAACCATTGGTAGAACCTCTCTAAAGTTCGCTCTGGTGATTGCCATATTCAAGACGATATCTGTAAGTTTCAAATCCGCAATCCTCGGAACCAGTTCAGACAAGTGCTTATACAACCCCCTGTATTGTCTAAAACTATCGTGGCGCTCATCTGGGAAGTCAAGCGATATAGAAAGCTGGTCAACGCCAAGACCTGCTAACCTCTTATACTTCTCTTCAGTAAGAAGCGCCCCATTGGTGACAAATACCATATAGGGTGGTGTTTTCTTCCATGTCTTTATCGCTTCTACTACCTCATAAATGTCATCCCTGCATAGCGGTTCACCACCCGATAACTGCACAGATACGGGGTAATACATATCAAGGAATTTTACATAATCCTCTGGTCTCATTCTGACCTCACCTGGGCTGGGTCCACCCTTATCACAATGCAGGCACCTGCAAACGCAGTTATGGGTCACCTCAAATGAGATAACCATCGGTCTGTCAACGAAATAGCTCTTAAATCCCCTTGCTACCATCTTCGTAGCAAATGATAAACTATTCTTTGCCATACTTATATCTCCTGAACTACAATTTCTATAAAATCATCCTATCTTCTTCAAGCCATCCATATATGGCACCAATGCCTTTGGTAATATAACCGAACCATCTTCCTGCTGGAAGTTCTCCAGTATTGCCAGCAGGGTTCTTGACAGGGCTAGTCCGCTCCCGTTCAAAGTATGAACAAACTTGGACTGCCTCCCTCCCTTTGGCTTATATCTTATTCTCAAGCGCCTTGCCTGGAACTCTTCAAAGTTAGAACAAGATGATACCTCACGATACCTGCCCTCACTGGGTATCCACACCTCCAGGTCATAGCACATAGCAGCTGCAAAAGACAATTCACCAATACATAGCTTGGTCACACGATAGGGCAGTTCAAGCGCCTGGAGAAGCGCCTCCGCATCACTCACAAGACCTTCCAGTTCATCATAAGATGTCTCCTGCGTTGTGAACTTTACTAACTCCACTTTATTGAATTGATGCATCCTCATCAATCCCCTGGTCTCCCTGCCATGTGCACCCGCCTCTTTTCTGAAGCATGCGCTATAAGAAGCATGATATATAGGTAGGTCCTCTTCGCTGAAGGTTTCATCCTTGTGCAAACTGGTCACCGAAACCTCCGCAGTGGGGATAAGAAAATAATCGGGATTATCCAGATGATACATATCGTCCTCAAGGTGTGGTAACTGTCCAGTTCCCGTAATAGAATCGCGGTTGACCAGATAGGGGCAGAATATCTCTTTATACCCCCTCTTAACATTCATATCTAAAAAGAAGTTCAAAAGAGCCCTCTCCAGACGAGCGCCGAGACCTGTATAGACAGCAAACATAGAGCCAGCTATCTTGGATGCACGCTTAAAGTCAAGTATCCCTAACATTTCGCCAATCTCCCAGTGGGGTCTATATTTGAAATCAAATTCAGGTGGTTTTCCCCATCTTCTTATCTCAAGGTTTTCATCTTCATCATTACCCTCAGGGACAC
The DNA here is from genome assembly GCA_003647715.1 of Candidatus Coatesiibacteriota bacterium. Taxonomy (GTDB): domain Bacteria; phylum RBG-13-66-14; class B26-G2; order B26-G2; family B26-G2; genus B26-G2. Next base: position 21,697 of record QMNJ01000002.1, on the reverse strand, counting down.
TGAAATGCGGTATATTGGGTATCTTGAATGCTATCTCAGCAATATTATTTTCCAGCTCACCAACCTTCTCTTCCAGTGCCTTTATATCACTACCTATCCTTCGCACATCTTCTATTATTCTACCGGCATCTTCGCCCGCCCTCTTCAATCTACTAACCTCTTTTGATTTCCTATTTCTCTCAGAACGGAGGTTATCCAGGTTAAATATATACTTTCGTCTACTACGAACCATCTCTATCAAATGGTCAACATTGACATCATAGCCCTTTCTGAGGGTGATGTCTTTCACAAGTTCAATATTATCCTCTATAAACCTTATATCCAGCATTTCAAATAACCATAAATCTAATACATTGGACGCTCAAATTCAACAACGGTTTTTGATAGATTAAATATGTGTTATAAATTATTATATTAAAAGGAGGTTGGAAATGAAGATAAAAGATGGCTTTAGATTAATTCTAATAATGTTCATATCTATCTCCTTTGTTATCACAATGTCGTGCAAGAAGAAGGAAGCCGAAAGAGAGACCATCGGTGAGATAAAGACGGAAGAGAAACCTGTAATAGAGGAGACGGACGAGGCATATGTATCGGCGGGACCCCTGAACCTCCGCTCCCAGCCATCCCTTGACGGGAAGATTATAACCGTGCTTGGAAAGGATATGCCTGTTAAAGTTCTTGAGAAATCAGATACACAGGATACCATAGACAACATTACAGCACCATGGTATAGAGTTAGAACGGAAACAGGAGACGAGGGTTGGGTCTTTGGAGGTTATATAGAATTTGGTAAACCAGCCGGTGGTGGAACCTCTACTGCTACCAATATCTCATTTGACCTGGGTGATGTTCCCAATGGAATGCCCGCATACGATTACTATAAATTGGGTAAGTCATTCTACGACGAAAAGAACTTCAAGAAATCCCTGCCATATCTATTGAAGTCGTTAGAGACATACGAGAAAGAGGGAGAAAAGGGCAAACAGTATGGATGGGCACTGTTCTTCGCCGGTGCCTGCTACCAGGAACTAGGCGACCACAACAAGGCGATAGATATGTATAAGAAAGCGCTTCAGATAATGCCTGATTACTTCTGGCTTCACAATAACATTGGTCTATCATACATCAGAGTAAGAAATAGGGAGAAGGCAATAGAACATCTTGAAAGGGCAGTTGAGCTTGCACCAGGTGTGAAGGATAAAAGCGCCCTTGATATCGCCCAGCAGAACCTTGATGCTGCAAAGTCAATGCACTAAATATTATTTAACTGGAAGACAGAACTTGATTACACTAAATATGAATATCAGAAATCTCATAGTAATCTTCCTAATTATGGCTCTAACACTACTATTCTGTGAAAGAGAAACAGAAGGAGTTGGCAGACAGATAGAAGATAGAGCACCCGACCAGAGGATTGAGAACTTCACCCTCGTTGAATCCATCAAGGGCAATATAGAGTGGCGTTTGTTTGCTGACTATGCCGATATATATGAGAAGAAGAAAGTGGCAAAGGTAGTGAACATCACAATTGAGTTCTATAAAGAGGGAGAGCGTTCATCAACCCTCACAGCAGATTGGGGGACTATAGACCTTGGAAGTCATGATATGGTCGCATACAGCAATGTAGTAGTCGTTGCGTCGGATGGAACCAAACTGGAGACCTCCAAACTGAGGTGGGATGCATTTGACAAACACATAAGAAGCGACGAAAAGGTTCGCTTCACCAAGAAGGAATCGGTTATATACGGCATAGGGTTTGAGTCAGACCCTGATTTAAACAACTTCATTACATCACGAATGGTAGGGCATCTAACCGACGAGGAGGTATCAATCTATACAGAAGAAGAGGAGTAGAGATAACAACCATCACATGAATTACACCCTCAAACTCATACTGTTATTATCTTTAGTGTTTGTTCCAGCGAGTAAAATCTTAACGCAGGAAGGTGAGAAAGAAAAATATATTATTGAGGCAGATAAAACTGAGGGCATAATGGAGGGAGAGGAGAGGGTAATAATAGGCACCGGGAATGTTAAAATAACCCATGGCAAATTGGTCATCACCTGTGATAAGGGCACCTCTTATGAGAAGCAGGACCTGGCAATACTGGAGAAGAATGTGGTAATAGACGACCCTGACAAGGGTTATCACCTCACAGCGGGCTATGTTGAATATCACAAGAATGACAAGCACTCCATAGCCACCCAAACACCGATATTGACAATCAAAAAGGAGGAGGAACCAATCAGGGTAGAATCGCAGTTGATGGAGATGTTCTCAGAGGATGATATTGGTATTGCGAGGGGGAATGTATGGATATATTACCAGGATATAATCGCCCAGTGCGACCTCGCCACCTACTATGGCAAGGAGGAAACGATTGTGCTGGAGGGTGACCCAGTAGCATGGCAGGATGAGAGCCGACTTGCAGGAGAGGTCATAACCCTTTATATTAAAGATGATGAGGTGGATAAGATATTCATTGATGGTGGAAGCAGGATGATATATTACACCAGAGAAGAGAAAGAAAAAGTTGAAGATAATATGGATGGCAACAAAATAACAGATGAAACAGGAGAAAACATTGAAGAACCATCCAACCCGGGCGAAGAATACATCACGCCAACCCCACCATCAATAACTGTCCCGGAAGAAGTGAGAATGGAGAGAGAAGAAGAAACAGGCGAGGAAGAAACAACAGAGGAAGGTATAGAAAACAAGGGAGAAAAGAAGACCACTGGCAGAGTAGATACATACGGAGATGTGATGACAGCATACTTTGAGGACGGCGAGGTGGTCAGAGTGTTGATTGAGGGCAATGCAGAGGGAATATACTATCCCTATGAAAATGGTGAACCAACTGATGAGAGGGTCTTCGCAAGTGGTAATAGGATTGATGTATCGCTGAGAGATGAGCAGGTTGAAAGAATAAGGATTACGGGTGATGTCAGCGGTTTCTATGACCCTGGTAAGGAAGGTGGTCAGACCAGGGTGTATGGCGATGTGATGGTAATATTTATTGCCGATAATGAGGTGGATAAGATTATAATAAGGGGGAAAGCGAAGGGAATATACTACCATGGCAGAGAGGAAGAAGAGAAGAGAGCAATCAAAGAATAGAGATGTGAAGCCAGAAGACCTCCTATTGAAGACACAAAATCTGGTGAAGGAGTATGGAAGGAGGAGGGTAGTTAATGAGGTCTCCTTGACTATCAGAAAGGGAGAGGTGGTAGGGTTATTGGGTCCCAATGGAGCAGGTAAGACAACTACTTTTTATATGGTAGTGGGGCTGATAAAACCTGACTCGGGCAGGGTATTTCTGGGTGAGGAGGAGATTACCAGATATCCAATGTATAAGAGGGCGAGAATGGGGATTGGCTATCTATCTCAGGAGCCATCAATATTCAGAAAACTCACCGTGAGAGAGAACATTCTGGCGATTCTTCAAACCCTACCCCTTTCAAAGGAGGAGCGTGAGAAGAGATTAGATGCTCTACTGCAGGAACTGAGCATAAGCCACCTAAGAAACAAGAAGGCATACACACTATCAGGTGGTGAGAGGCGCAGGGTGGAGATAACAAGGGCACTGGTAATACGCCCGCATTTTCTGCTTCTTGATGAGCCATTTGCCGGTATAGACCCTATTGCAGTAGAGGACATACAAAGCATTATCTCACATCTAAAAAAAGTGGGGCTAGGCATACTCATCACCGACCATAATGTGAGAGAAACACTGGAGATAACCGACAGGTCATATATAATGTATGACGGCAGAATACTAATATCCGGTTCAGCGGAGGAGCTTATAAAAGACGAGGAGGCGAGGAAGATATATCTTGGCGAGAGATTCAGAATGTAATCCTCCCTATAACATCCAAGATAATTTAGAATCAAAACCAATTAGGTCAAAGAAAGACATTTATTATGGTAAAATGATGAAATGAACAACATTGACTACTTGATTGATAGTTTCACCGATTATATGAAGAACTACCTTCTTCTATCGGAGAAAACCATAGTCGCATATTCAAAGGACTTATCGCAGTTCTCGGACTTTCTCACCATATATGACCCCACTGTTAAAATAGATAATATAGACCATATAACCATAAGGCACTTCATCGCCCACCTCCTTGAAGATGGGCTTTCAAGAATAAGCGTAGAGAGAAAGGTCTCGGCACTGAAGGCGTTCTTCAAGTTCCTTAAGAGAAAAGGGCTAATAAATACAAATCCATCTGCCTTTATCAGCTTTAGAAGGGGTGAAAGAACCTTACCCACAGTGATAAAAACACATAATGAAGCGGAGAAACTGGTTGAGACCCCACTTAAAGATGAATATTATATTGCCCGAAGGATTAAAAACCCTAAGATGGGTGCAATAAAGGTCAGAGATATGTGTATGATGAGGTTGATGTATGGACTGGGTTTAAGGTCGTCAGAGGTAGTGGGTCTTGACATTGAGGATGTTAACAGAGGTGATTTCATACATATAAAACATGGGAAGGGGGGCAAGGCGAGGATTGTTCCAAAAGGTGAGAAAACAACTAAGGCACTCTACCGTTATATGGAAGTCAGGGGAGAACTGGCATCAAATGAAACACCTGCGCTATTCGTAAATATCAGGGGTAATAGAATAACCACCAGGATGATTCGCTATATCGTAGCGAACTATGTCAAGAGGGCGGGCTTGAGCGGAGTGACGCCCCACACCTTCAGGCACTCATTCGCCACCCGCCTCTATGAAGCAGGAGTAGATATAAGGGAGATACAGGAGCTGTTGGGTCACTCAAATATCAATACCACTAATATCTACACCCACATCTCATTGAGGGACATAAGGGAGAAATATGATAAAGCACATCCGCACAGTCGTCTTAACATAAATTATGAGGAGGAGTAATGGAGAGATATAGCAATTTAAAATATATCCAGACCACCGTCATTGCTGTGAGAAAGGATGATTGTGTTGCTATGGGCGGAGACGGTCAGGTCACAGTCGGTGACAGTGTGGTGAAGACCACCACCAGGAAGGTGAGAAAGTTGGCTGAGGGGAGGGTGCTGGCTGGATTTGCAGGTGCCGCTGCCGATGCTCTGACGCTATTTGAAAAGTTTGAAGCCAAGATTAAGGAGTTTCCCGAGAATCTACCCCGTGCAAGCGTAGAACTGGCGAAGGAGTGGAGAACAGACAAGATATTGAGGCGCTTAGAAGCACTTCTGGCGGTGGCGGATAGAGAACATTCTCTATTGGTATCTGGCTCCGGCGATGTAATAGAACCCGACGATGGCATTCTCGCTATAGGGAGTGGTGGGGACTATGCACTATCAGCAGCAAGGGCACTACTGAAGCACACCAATCTGCCCGCCGATGAGATAGTGAAAGAATCGCTTATGATAGCAAGTGAAATATGTATCTATTCCAATGACAAGATTACCATTGAGGTGCTGTAGTTATGGATGACGAACTTAAACTTAAAGAAACCCTGACCCCCGAAGATATAGTAAGGGAACTGGACAAGTATATCATCGGTCAAAACGAGGCGAAGAGGATGGTTGCCATAGCTATGAGGAACAGGTGGCGCCGTCTTCACCTGCCGGAGGATTTGGCGGAGGAGGTAGCTCCCAAGAACATTATAATGATTGGTCCAACCGGGGTTGGTAAGACCGAGATTGCCAGGCGACTTGCCAAACTGGCTGATGCACCATTTATGAAGGTGGAAGCAAGCAAGTTCACCGAGGTTGGTTATGTTGGCAGGGATGTGGAATCAATGGTTAGAGACCTGGTTGAGATAGCGGTCTCCACAGAGAAAGAACGGATGATGAACAATGTGGAGGAGAGAGCACAGAAGATTGCAGAGGAGAAAATACTTGACATCCTCCTTCCCCCCATACGCTCACCACATCAAAAAAATGTAGGGAAGGCGGGCGTCTTAAAACAGGATGATTCAGAAGAATCCACAAATCTCAAGGAGGAAGAAGAGAGAGCATACAATCAATGGAAGAAGAGCAGAGAGCAACTGAGAGAGAAACTTAGGGCGGGTGAATTTGACGATAGGGAAATAGAGATAGAGACCACCACCAGGTCCTTCCCCCTGGTGGAGGTCTTTTCAGGTGCTGGATTTGAGGAGATGGAGAATATATCCGAGATGCTATCAAGCGCCTTCCCACATAAGACCAAGACACGTAAAGTAAAGATAGATGAAGCCCTGGACATACTTACAGAGGAGGAGGCAAGTAAACTAATTGATATGGACAAAGTCGTATCCTGCGCTCTTGACAAGGTTGAGTCAATGGGAATAATATTTATAGACGAGATAGACAAGGTAGCGGGCAGGGAAAGCGGGCACGGTCCCGATGTATCAAGAGAGGGTGTCCAGAGGGACCTATTACCTATAATAGAGGGAACCACAGTTATGACCAAATATGGAATGGTGAGGACCAATCATATTCTATTTATCGCTGCAGGAGCTTTCCATATAACCAAGCCATCAGACCTTATTCCCGAGATGCAGGGCAGATTCCCCATTAGGGTGGAACTGAGCAGTTTGACCAGGGACGACTTCGTAGAGATACTTACAAAACCCGAGAATGCATTAGTAAAACAATATAAGGCACTTCTTTCAACTGAGGGTGTGGAACTTGAGTTCACTGATGATGCAATCTATCAGATAGCGGAATATGCGGCAATGGCAAACGACAGGATGGAGAACATAGGTGCGAGGAGATTACACACCATCATGGAGAAGTTGTTAGAGGATGTATCATTTAACTCACCCAGATTAAAGAATTCAAAGGTCAAGATAGACGCAGAGTATGTTAAAGAACGGCTTTCCAAGATAATGAAAGACGAGGACCTAGCAAAGTATATTCTATAAAAATAGTGATTGATTTCACAAATACTTTTTATAAAATTATAATAGGAGTTGTGAGTTTTTCGGCTAATTTATTATGGATGTTGTAGAAACCATAGAGAGAATAAATCTGATTGCTCTTTACATTCTTCCAGTGGTAATAATTGTTGCTTTCTCCTTCGGTATAATCAACACCAAATACATTATAACTTACCTGTCACTACTACTCCTGGGGATTATCTTTGCAATGTTCTCAGAAACAGCAAAGCAACATTTCACAGTAAGCATTGGCGTTGCCATTATATCTGTGGTCATATTCCTCACCGTAACCACACTGTTCAGATATATACTACCTAATTACAAAGCAGTTAAGAATGGCAACTTACATTACATTTTAATACTGGTCCCCACAACAACTGCTCTGGTGGGGCTCCTATGGGGAACGGTTCCACCCTTTGTAAGAGGATACATGAGAAGTATCTATTCAGCAATTCGCCTGAAAAACTTCACCTACAACCCTATATCAGTTACACTATACAAAGGTTTAATCACCATGTTTTTTATACTGGGATTAACAGTAGTAATACTGGTATATATAACTCCACTGTGGCTATTGATTAAAACAGCATATACTATCCTTAAAGTATTTTAGACAATAAAGGAATTGCTTTACCTGAGAGCAAGATAGCCATTTAGAAAAAATGTTGTTTAGATGTTTAAGAAAGTTATAATTTTTAGAAACTAACTGTTTATAACATTTACTGCACATACACGGGAGGAATACTATGGGTATCTTTAGCAATCTGTTTATTTATGGAATGCACGCTATTCCTAAACCCATTGTCTATGTTTTCGCCAGGAGATATATCGCTGGAACAGAGCTCAACGATGGAATAAAGGTGGTAAAGGGGTTAAACAGGAGAAATGTCTGCGCCACCCTGGATGTTCTGGGTGAAAGCGTCACTGAGGAGAAGAAGACCAGAGATGCACTGGAGGAATACAAGAAGGCACTGGATGCGATAGAAGAGGAGGGGCTTGATTCCAATATATCCATAAAGCCGACTCACTTCGGGCTTGGAATATCTTATGAACTCTGCTATGAGAATGTATATGAACTGGTTAACTATGCCAAGCGATACAACAACTTTGTTCGCCTTGATATAGAGGACTCTCCCTACATTGACGGGACATTCAAACTTTATCGGGAACTCAGAAAGAAATTCGATAATGTAGGTACTGCCGTTCAGGCATATATAAGGCGTGTAATCTCAGACCTTGATATGCTGGTTGACTATAAAGCGAATGTGCGCGTCTGCAAAGGTTTGACCTACCCTGAACCACGCTCAATCGCATATCAAACCAAAAGAGAGGTTGATAAAATATACCCATACCTCATTGAAAAACTACTTAGAGGTGGATGTTATGTCGCTTCAGCCACTCACGATGAACTGATGATTGCTGAGACCCTGAGGGTCGTTGACATACTGGGTATAAAAAACGACGGATTTGAGTTCCAGATGTTATACGGAGTCGATTCTGAACTAAGAGACATTCTCGTCAATATGGGATACAAGATGAGAATATATGTCCCCTTCGGTAGAGAATGGCATGCCTACTCTATGCGAAGATTCAGGAAGAATCCCCGAATGATAAACTATGTATTTTCCACCATATTTACCAGATATGAAAAATGAGGAAGAAATACCTGAAAATATTGTAATTGAGTTAAACCAGGCAAGAAAAGCCATTGATACGGAGGATTTTCCCAAAGCAACCAGACACCTTCAGAGAATAGTCAAGCAGAAGGTTGACTTCTGGCCCGCTTGGCTACAGTTAGCCAGCATCTATGCCACCCTGGGTAGCTACGAGAAGGCACTAGAATGCCTTGAGAAGGTCTTTGACATAAGCCCCGCTCACAAAGAGGCATGGAAGCTTAAAATTGAGTGCCTGATATCTTTGAACAGATACAGCGATGTAATACCCTCCATAAATGGCTATCTCTCTACCTATGATGATTCTGAGCTCTTTGAAACCAGAACTGATATACTCTTTGCACTGGGTGAATTTGAAGAGGTCATTAATATATATCTTGAACTGCTGAAGAAGGAACCTAAAATAGAATATGTTAAAAACATCTGCCAGGCATTCATATATATGGGCAGATTTGCCCAGGTCCTTGACTGGCTTGACTATCTCAGAGACCAGGGATATGATGAGGAGTGGATGGATGAATTCAAGGAAGAGGCAGATTTAGGAATGGGGATTGATAATAAAAATCAATGCTAAATGAACTTTAGCCACCAAAGAGATTACAACAATATCTGGCAATCTCAACTATTGGCTTTGGATAGACACCGAATATCAGAGTGCCCAGAAGGCATAAACCCACCACCGCCCACGATGGAGGAGGTATTGCTCCAAATGGTTTCTTCATAATCTCATCATTCTTATCCAGATACATCGCCTTGAGAACTCTGGCATACATAAACAGACCAACAACACTTGCCAGGACACCTACTATAGCCAGCATTATATAACCCTGCTTTATGGCGGCTGCAAAGACATAGAACTTGGCAAAGAAACCGACGGTAGGGGGGATACCCGCCAACGATATCAAAAATATTGTCATTAGAAGAGCCAGCGATGGCTTTCTCTTAGACAGCATCACATAGTCATTGAGTTCATATCCACCGGTGGCATCAGCGACCATTATCACGATGGCAAAAGCACCCATTGTCATAAACAGGTATGCCACCATATAATACACCACCGCTATCATTCCCACCTCCTGACCCACGATAACACCAATGATAATAAACCCGATGTGTGAAATCGCCGAATAGGCAAGAAGCCGTTTTAGGTTATTCTGTAGAATACCTATCACCGTTCCAAGAACCATAGATGCCATAGATACAAACGATAGAATATTGACCCATTCACCTGAGGCAACATCAAGCATAGGTGCAAACCAGAAAGCAATCCTAAGAAATGCAGCGACACCCGCTGTCTTAGATGCTACGGAGATATATGCGGTTATGGGAGTGGGAGCACCCTGATAGACATCAGGCACCCAGAGGTGCATTGGAACTGCCCCCATCTTAAACGCCAGCCCAACCATAAACAATGACACTGATACAAGGACTATTTTAGGATTAACAGCACCGTGCATAATTCCCTCAACAATCCCACCGAGATTGGTTGTAGCAGTGAGAACATACAATAGAGACATACCGAAAAGCATAATTGCTGACGACACAGCACCGAAAAGAAAATACTTTATCCCAGCTTCAATAGAGAGGGGATTCCTTCGCAGGTAGCCCACAAGAATGTAGGATATGATGCTGGTGAACTCTATCGCCACATACAACATCACCATATCACCGGCAGAGACCATGAAGCACATAGCAGATGACGCAAGTAAGATTAACCCTACGAACTCACCCTGATGAGCATTCCCAAGCGGTTTATACCCATCGGTCAGCATCAAGATGAAAATGGTAGCCAGCATTATTATTACCTTCATCACAATAGAAAAGGTATCTACCACGAAGGTATTCATTACGGTTGAGGCAACAGTGCCCGCCAGGTCTATCGCTACATACATTGCGAAGGCGACAATAAGAACCGATACTGGCAATAGAAGCCAGGTCACTCTCCTTCTGAATATAAGGTCAAGTGCAATTATAAAGAATGCTCCACCGATGAGTATTAACTCCGGCAATAGTAATGAAAAATCTATATCAACCATAATCTATATTGTCCTCATTAAAAAATTCGCACTAACCTCCCTAATACATCAGCCCAACCAGATAGTTAAGTGTGGGCTTCATAACCTGAACAATAATCTTTGGATATACACCGATAAGAAGCATAAGTATCATCAGGGGAATTAAAGTGAACAGCTCCCTTCCGCTCATATCGGGTAAATCCTTCCACCTCTCATTCTCGGACCCCATAAACATTCGCTGAAGCGTCCACAGGAAATAGGCGGCGGTTATTATCATGCCGGATGCACTTGCAATGACTATCACCTTGAATACCGAAAATGCACCAATTAGACATAAGAATTCACTGACGAAGCCGGCAAGCCCGGGCAATCCAAGCGAAGCAAAGCATGAAAATGTCATTATACCGAAATAGACGGGCATGGTCTTTCCAAGACCTCCGAAGGCATATATATCCCTTGTATGTGCTCTGTCATATATCACACCAACAAGTAAGAACAACGCCCCAGTTATAATTCCATGGTTGAACATCTGTAGAACACCGCCTATATACCCCATCTGGGTCATGGAGGCAAAACCAAGAAGAACATAACCCATGTGGCTCACCGATGAATAGGCAATCAACTTCTTCAAATCCTTCTGCGCCATAGCCACCAGCGCTCCATACACAATATTGATAAATCCCAGAATGGCGAAGAAGGTGGCGAAGTATTTGCTTGCCTCGGGCAACATTGGAAACGACAACCTCAGGAAACCATAACCTCCCATCTTTAGAAGTATACCCGCCAGGAGCACTGATATTGGGGTGGGTGCCTCAACATGGGCATCTGGAAGCCAGGTGTGGAAGGGAAATATTGGCACTTTGATAGCGAAACCGATAAACATAGCAAGCCAGACAATAATCTGGAAGTTTCTGGTAAATGTTGCTCTCTGGGCGATTATCTCCATCATATCAAATGTATGAGGGTTGCTGGTAAAATAGAGTGCAAGGATACCCAATAGCATTACCACGCTTCCAAACAATGTATAAAGAAAGAACTTAATCGCCGCATACTCCCTCTTCGGACCACCCCAGATGCCTATTAGGAAATACATCGGCACCAGCACAACCTCCCAGAATATGTAGAAGATGACCATATCAAGTGCTACGAAGACACCCAGCATACCAGTGACCAGAAGAAGGTAAAGGATAAAATATTCCTTCACCCTCTCCTTGATACCGAAACTGCCAACACATGCAAGAAACGATAGAAGTGCAGTTAAAAAGAATAGTGGAAGTGATAACCCATCAACGCCCAGGAAGTATTTAATATTGAACTGCGGTATCCACATCCCCTTCTCCACCAACTGAACACCCGATTCTGAAAAATTGAACTGTTTAAACACAAAGAAGGATAATATCAGTACTATTAGGGTAATAATGGCTGAGAACCATCTGATGAATTTATGCTTCTTCCCATCCACAAATAGCAGGACTATAATACCCACAACTGGAGTGAAGACGATTATTGACAGTAAATGCGGAATATTCATAATCTACGAACCCTCCATCTTACATATACATCACATAAGGTAATAGCCGATAATAATCAGAGCCAGTATCGCCACAGATGCAACAATCACATATTCCTGGATAAGTCCGGTCTGAATTCTTCTTACTGCTCTACCGAAGGTTCGGGCGGTCCAGGCGGTGCCATTAACCGCTCCATCAACCACCGCCAGGTCAAACTCACCCTCAAACTTGGACAACCTCACTCCAAGCCAACCAGCCAGATTCACCGCCCCATCAACTATGACCATATCAAAGGCAAATAATAACCTGGAAAAGAATATCACCGGCTGAACTATGAAGAAGTTATATATCTCATCAACATACCACTTATTCTCCAGGAGTTTTGATATCGGCTTGAATGTATTATAAATACTTCTGCTTTCCACAAACCTTCTTGAGTAAATAGCCCATGCAACACCAATTCCCATCAGCACCACCAGAAATGAAGTCCCCATTGCAGACCAGTTGATGTGGAGATGATGAAGCTCAAATCCACCGATTTCTGCGAAGCCAGGACCTACACCCGGAATGGCAATCCATCCAGCAACAACCGACAGAACCGCAAGAACGACCATAGGCACAGTCATAACCTTCGGGCTTTCCTCAGCATGCTTTGACCTCTCCGATTGCTCACCGAAGAATGCGATAAATATCAACCTAAATATATAGAACGCGGTTAGAAAGGCGGTAAAGACCACTATCCAGTATAGCCATACATGACCGCTCTCCAAAACGCTCACCATTATCTCATCCTTGGAGAAGAAGCCAGAGAATGGTGGAAACCCCGCCAGCGACAGAGCGCCTATAATGAATACGGTTGCCGTTGTCTTCATATTACTGAACAACCCTCCCATCTCCCTTATATCATTCGTATGTAGAGAGTGTATGACACTACCAGCACCAAGGAACAATAGCGCCTTGAAGAATGCATGGGTTGAGAGGTGGAATATTGCGGAAGCACCAGCACCCACCCCACAGGCAAGCATCATATAGCCCAGCTGGCTTATGGTAGAGTATGCCAGTATTCTCTTGATATCTACCTGTGCCACCGCAATGGTTGCGGAGAACAGTGCGGTAAGCCCGCCGACCCATGCAACGACCTCCATTATTTGAGGCACAGTAGAGAATATTGGCAGTGTTCTGGCGACCAGATATACACCTGCTGCGACCATAGTGGCGGCGTGAATGAGGGCACTCACCGGTGTGGGACCCTCCATTGCATCAGGTAGCCAAACATATAGCGGCAACTGCGCACTCTTCCCCACCGCTCCGAAGAATATACCCAGCGCCCCCACAACCAGCACAGCGGAGGATATGGCACCCGCCTGGGACAGACCGAATAGTGCACCAAACGAGAAGGTGCCCGTTGCCACAAACAGGCTTAATATACCAATTAGAAAACCGAAGTCACCTATCCTACAGACAACAAATGCCTTCATACCCGCCATAGCCGCGGGTTTTCTCTCAAACCAGAAGCCAATCAGTAGATATGATGATACACCGACCAACTCCCAGAATACAAATAACTGGAATAGATTGTTTGATATAACAATACCGAGCATGGACATTGTGAACAGCGATAGATATGCATAATAGGTAGTGAAGCGCCTGTCGCCCTTCATATACCCAAGCGAGTAGATGTGAACACACAAACTTACAAGTGTAACCACTACCAACATAACCGCAGCAAACCTGTCTATTAGAATCCCAAGGTCAATCGTATATTCACCGAAATCAAGCCAGGTAACCGAAAGGTCAATAGTTCTGGTAGGGTCAACCTGCAACTGATAGAAAACAACACAGGAGAGTATGAATGAGACCACTAAACCAAGAATGCCAACACTCGCCCCCTTGAGCGGAAAATACCGTCCTATCAAAACAGTGATTCCAAACGACAGTACAGGTAAGGCAAATATTAATACTGGCAATACCGGGTTCAAATCATTACACTCCTGAAATAAATCTTATTCACCATTTCATAATACTCATATCGTCAATATTAATATCTTTCATATGCCTGTATGCAGCAAGTATAAGGGCAAGACCAACAATCGCCTCCGCTGCCGCAACTGCTATGATGAAAATCACGAATGAAGACGCATCGTAGGTCTTTGGTCCATACGCCCTTCCTCCAGCAATTAACACAATGTTCACCGCATTGAGCATCAGTTCAATACTCATAAGAATGGCAATAGCATTTCTCCTTATCATCACACCCATAAGACCGATGCAGAAGACAATGCCCGCCACATACAAATAATGAGTGGGAGTGACCCTCACTATTGCACAGATTAGCTCCGGCTTTAAAATGTCAAGTATGTTAATGCTTCCTATCATTCTGTTCTAAACCATTACCATCCGGTTTTGAATCCGTTATCTCTCTATCTTTCCTCTCCCTCTCAAGCGCAACCTCGGGTGGTTCACCACCTCTTGCCTCCTCCTTCCTCGCTATCACCACCGCACCAATGAGAGCACCTACCAGAAGCACAGACACCACCTCAAAGGGCAACAGATAGTATGTCAATAGCATTCTACCTATGCCCTTCGTTATGCCCTCTGTATCAGCCCCCGTCTCCGGGAATGGAGGCAGGTATATCTTACCAAGTATCAGAATTAAGAAGAACAGAAAAGCAGCTGATACAAAGGCACCAAGTATAAACGACCTTGTAGTTGATTTCGCAACAGGGTCCTGTATCCGTCTGGTCAGCATTATAGCAAAGAGTATCAGAACACCAATTGCTCCAACATAGATGAGAACCTGAACCGCAGCAATAAACTCCGCATCCAGAGTGATAAAAAGCCCCGCAGTAGCAAAGAATGCAAGCAAAAGAAACAATGCAGAACGGAATATATTCCTCAGCGTTATCACCAGAATAGATGAACCCACAACGACTCCTGAGAGAAGGTAGAACACTATAGCACTCAATATCTCTTCTGTCTCTAAACCAGTCATATCACTTCAAAAACTCAGGGCTCTTCGCAGGAGCCATCAACATCTCGGCGTCAAATATCAGGTCATCCTTATTAAATGTGGAGAATTCATACTCCTCAGGCACCACCTTTAATGCACCAAAGGGGCATAACTCCACACAGTAACCGCAGAACATACATAGAGTGAAATCAATGTAGAACTCACTCATCACGGGCTTTTTGGTCTCGGGGTCTTTCTTGCTCTCTACCCATATTGCCAGAGACGGGCAATTCTGAGCACATATACCACATCCGGTGCACTTACTCTTCCCCGTCTCCTCATCCCTGACCATACCAATTCTCCCTCGTGAGCGGGGCGGAATAAACCACCTCTCCTTTGGGTATTGCAGAGTAACGGAGGGTGAGAGCAAATACTTTATAGTGGTGAACATACCGACAAGCAAACTCACCGCTCCCTTGAACACCTTCACCAGATAGTTGCGCTTTCTAACATCTCTCATAGTTCAAATTATCACCACCAGTGCTGTTACAAGCAGGTTTATAAACGCAAATGGCAACAATACCTTCCATCCGAAGTCCATCAACTGGTCCACCCTAAATCTTGGAAATGTCCACCTGAACCACAGGAGGATAAATACCATCGCCCCCGTCTTTATCAAGAACCATACCGGACTGGGCAATAGCGGTCCCTGCCAGCCACCCAGGAACAGCGTTGCACCTATCATAGAGACGATAAACATATTGGCATATTCTGCGAGGTAGAACATAGCGAACTTCATACCCGAGTATTCAGTATTGTAACCGGCGACAATCTCCTGTTCCGCCTCTGGCAAATCAAATGGCACCCTGTTGACCTCCGCAGTAGCAGCAAACAGATAGATTATGAAGCCCAAGGGCTGATATACAATGAACCACATCTTTCTCTGCGCCTCCACAATACCCCCCATTGACATAGTGCCCGCAAGAATTACCACGCCAAGCACAGACAGAATAAGCGGTAGTTCATAGGAGACCATCTGGGAGACGCTTCGCATAGCCCCCAGCAAACTCCACTTGTTATTTGACGCCCATCCGCCCATAAGAATTGCCACCACACCAATACCTGATACTGCAAAGATGTATAATATCCCTATGTTCAGGTCCTGCACAATCAGATGGTCCCCAAAGGGTATAACCACCAGAACCATCATTACAGGCACAAAAACTACAAATGGTGCAAGTGTGAACACCCAGTAGTCCGCCTTCTCGGGAACAATGTCCTCCTTCTGAATTAGTTTTATTGCATCAGCAATTGGCTGAAGTAGTCCATGCCAGCCAACCCTCATTGGACCCATTCTGCTCTGAAAGTGCCCCGCCACCTTCCGCTCCACATAGGTAAGAATGAGAACCGCCACCACCACAATAATGGCGAGAACTATTCCGAGTAGAATAGCCCTAATTATATCTAACCATACCAGCGGAATACCACAAGCAACCCACCAGTTCCTGATTGACTCATAACAACTATTTATCCAACCTGCAATCAACCTATCTCCTTACAAAACCATATAACAATGATTAATCGCTGGTGGCTAATTCAATTAACTCCCTGTCCTCCCAGTAATCGCAAAATATATTGTCAGTCATAATATAATCCCTGTATGATGGCTCCAGTTCAATTGATTCGCTCAACTGCTTTAACATCAATTTTTTATCCCCTTTCTTAGCACTACAACATGCCTTGCAATATAATCCAAGCGCCTTGACTTCCGGAAATCTCAACACCATCCGGTCATAGACCTCATACGCCTCATCATACCTCTCCATATCTATCAATAAATAGCCGAGGTTGGTGTATGCTTCCACCATATCAATGTTCTTATCTATCGCCTCCCGATAGGCATCAACCGCCTCCTCATCTCTGCCCAACCTTTTCAAAGCCCTCGCTTTGTAGAACCAGGCAAGGGCGTATTCGGGCTTCAGAATAAGAGCCCTATCAAGCACTTTAAGTGCTTCTTCCCCACTTCCCATATCATCAAGAAGAGCACCCCTGGCAGTCATAACAACGAAGTCCCGAGGTTCTATCTCCAATGCCTTATCAAATGCATCAAGCGCCTTATCTTTCTGTCCCGTCTGAACATATATCTCACCCTTTAAGCCCCAGGCAACAGCGAGGTCTTCATCCATCTCAATCGCCTTATTTACCATTGTTAGCGCATCCTCATATTTCCCCGCTTCAAACGCGCTTACCGCCTTCTCATACATTTCAAAGCCTGGACTATCTGATGTGGACTTCTTACATCCGGTTATATATGAATTCATTATGACTACCATACTCATAACGATAAATAAAACTAAATAAAATTTGACTGATAATCCCTTTTTACTTGCTTTCATTGTTTAATTTCTCCTCCAAGTCCTTCACCTCTATCAGGTCTTTAATCTTTGGGTTTAGAGTGAGCGACCTCGCATACCATTTTCCCGCCTCCTCTATCCTACCCATCTCAGCGAGTATTATCGCCCTACTCAACATAGCAATGGCGAAATAGGGGTCTATCATAAGTGCTTTATCCACACAATTGAGCGCCTCGTCATATCTACCCAGTTCATTCAGGGTAAGTGCTAAACTGTTCCAGCCCTCAGCAAAGTAGTCATCAATCAGTGTCGCTTCACCGAATGACACAAGCGCCTCCTCATATCTTTCAAGTTCAACCTGCGATAGACCAAGATTATACCAGATAGCCAGGTCGTCTTTCTCTATTTCAACTGCCTTTTTAAGAATCTCAACCGCTTTCTCATACTCCCCAATTTTGTAATAGGTAACTCCAAGGTTGCTATATGCTCTTATATGGCTTGGGTTTACATCAATCGCCTTCTGATATGATTCTAATGCTTTGTCAAACAATCCAATCATTAAATACAAATTACCATCATTATAATAGGCATCAGCATCCAGATACTGTGATAACGAAGCACCTACAGATAGCAGTAATAAGAAAACCACAATCCCTCTTTTACATCCCTCCATCAGTTATCACCTATCACAGTCAGGCAGTATTACATCCAAGCTACCAAATATTGCTATCAAATCAGCCACCTTATAGCCCCTAATCATATAGGGAAGCACAGAGAGGTTTGAGAACGAGGGTCCTCTCAACTTCAAGCGATATGGTTTATTGGTTCCATCGGAGACCAGATATATCCCGAACTCACCCCTGGGTGCCTCTATTCTCATATAGGTCTCGCCCTCGGCAACCTTCAACACCCTCGGAACCTTACTTCTTATTGGACCATCAGGTATATTATCAAGACACCACTTTATCATCTTGCAGGAGTCGCGCATCTCCTGAATACGAACCTTATATCTGTCCCAACAATCACCCTTCTCACCAGTGGGGGGTTCAATACCAGTGCCATTATAGACCTTCTCGTATATTGAATACTTATCAACCTTTCTAATGTCATAAGCAAACCCACTACCCCTGATATTGGGACCGGTGACACCATAGGATAGCGCCACATCAAGAGGCAGATAGCCAATACCCGCCATTCTCTCAAGGAATATCTCGTTGTGAGTAAGAATTGCCTCGTAGTCATCAACTCTATCAGGGAAAACCTCTGCGAACCTATAAGCCAGGGTTGTAAAATCAACGCCTCTCTCACCCCCAGGATTAACTGTTATGCCGAGGAACTTATGTGGAGCATTTGGATTTACTGCTTCATCTATATCAAATGCTACTCCACCGAACCTGAGATAATTGTAGGTCAATCTCTGACCACAGAGCATCTCAAAGAGGTCCATTATAATCTCCCTCTCGCGAAAACAATACAAAAATGGCGTTATCGCTCCCAGGTCAAGAGAGAGAACACCCAGCCAGACAAGGTGACTGGCTATACGATTGAGCTCCGACACAATAACCCTGATATATTCAGCCCTCTCAGGCACCTCAATCCCTGCCAGTTTCTCAACCGCCATCACATAACAGTGCTCGGTCAGCATAGCAGAGACATAGTCCGCCCTGTCTAAATAGGGTAAATACTGATTATAGGTCTTCAACTCCGCCATCTTATCCAGACCACGGTGGAGATACCCAATCTGCGGAACGCAATCAACGATAACCTCCCCATCCATCTTCAACACCAGACGAAGAACGCCATGAGTTGATGGGTGCTGAGGTCCCACATTCATCCAGAACTCCTCCGTTCTGTAGTCCTTCTTGAGTTCGGGACGGGCTTCAATCGCCGACAACTCATCCTCAGTTATCATTGTCTTTAAAATCCTATCTCTATCCTCTGCCATATTCAACAAACAATCATTTTTCTCTGAACTTCTCAGGTTTTCTGGACACTCCTCCCGAGACGATGAAGTCGGGGCTGTGGAAATCCTTCAACAGCGGATACCCCTCCATTCCCGGTGCGGTGAGAATACGCCTTGGATAGGGATGTCCCTCAAACCTTAAACCGAACATATCGTATACCTCATTCTCGTGCCAGGCGGCACCGGCGAAGAGCTCATGGATTGATTTTATAGAACCATGCCTTCTTTTCACACTTGTCTTCAGGCAGATGCGGTGCTTATGCTTTGTAGAATAGAGCAGGTATATAACATCAAGATGCGACTTCATGTCAATCGCTGTCAAGAATGAAAGCCAGTCAAAAGACAGTTCACTATCGTCCCTCAGAATGCCAATGACATCCATTATTTTATCTGGCTCAAACCAGAGAATTAAAAGGTGTGGTGTCTCCTCTATCTCAACAACACCCTCAATTTCTTTTTTCTCAATTATTTCCTTAAGAGCCATAATATTCAACTAAAGGTTTAATCAATATGCTCGGGTAATTCTACTTTTTTAATGCCACCCCAAGATGATGACCAGTCCTTTATTTTCTCCGACTTTATCTTCTTCTGTATCATCAGGCAGGCATGCAACAGCGATTCAGGTCGGGGCGGACAACCTGGCAGATATACATCCACCGGAATCACCTCATCAACCCCTGGAAGAACACTGTAGTTGTCATATTTGAACATCCCGCCCGATATGGCACAGGAGCCCATCGCTATCACATATCTCGGTTCTGCCATCTGCTCATATAACAACCTCACCCTTGGTGCCATCTTTCTTGTAACTGTGCCTGCTACTATCATCAAGTCAGGCTGGCGGGGGGTTGCCCTGTATATCATCCCCAGACGGTCAAAATCATACCTTGAGGCACCTGTGCACATCAACTCTACACCACAGCAAGCGAGACCAAACAGGAAATACCATAAGCTTGACGCCCTTGACCAGTTGAACAATTTATCCAGGGTGGTAACGAACACACCTCCCTTGGGCAGCTTCTCAACCAGTTCCACGCCCTTTGTAATCAGACCCACTTCAAAGCCCCCTTCCTCCAGACATATACTAATCCAAATAGAATGACGAATATGAACACCGCCATCTCTATAAAACCAAATAGACCGAGTTTTTTGAACACCACAGCCCAGGGGAAGAGAAATGCCGCCTCTACATCAAAGACCACGAACGCAAGCGCCACCAGATAGAACCTGACATTATATTGAACCCAGGCACCACCCCAGGGCTTCTCACCGCACTCATAGGTAGTTAACTTGACATTAGTAGGTCTTCTCGGTCTGACTAGCTTGGCTACAAACAAAGCAACACCTACAAACCCGAGGGCAATAAAGAACATTACGCATACAACTATGTAGTCGCTCGCCATCTGAAAAATCCTATATTAAGTAAGATTGTTAAAATATTCTCAAACTTTTAACATAGGTCAATATCAAAGTCAAGTTGAATATAAAAATAAACATACAATTCTATAAATATAAATGCGAATATAAAAGATTCAATTTTTCTACATTGAAAAACCAACGCTTATCCTGTGTGAACCACCCAATTCGGTGTGGGTTATGAACGCATAGTCCACGGCAAACATCTTGAGGCGAATTCCCGCTCCGCAGGCGAAGTCAGCCCTATATGCACCGCCCCTGATAAACAGTATATCCGCAATATTGAATTCACCACCGTAATGCATATCCATGCTGAAGTCGCCCGAGTGAATCTGGGCGCTCTCACCATAGCCCGCAAATCGAATGTCGCCGTCAACCGCCAGCAACATCCCGCCCGAAACCGCATCAACAGGGATAAAGTAGCCACCGCCCACCTTGAGGTTCATTGTAAGGTCATCTCTGACGCCTGTGCTCCACTTAACCGAACCGATAATATTCTGCGCATTTATACCAAACCTAAGATTAGCAGGAAGAACCATCTGAATGCCCAAATCAAGACCATAGCCATTAGAGTGCCAATCACCACCTCCCTGTCGTATATACTTAAAAGTGGCGCCAAGGTTAATAACATTGAATAATGACCTTCCATATGAGAAATATACACAGTTGTCAGCCCAGTTTATTGTCTCCTTGATATACGGTCGCCCGTTCTCGTCATACCCGGTTATCTTAATGTCGTCAATTCCTAGACGCTGAAGACCAAATCCGAGAGAACCTATATTACCCATCTTGAAGCCACCTGTAATGGTATCTAATTTCGTCAGACCCTTGAAGTTATACGCATGCATCAACTCGCCAGCATAGCGGGCAATTTTAGATAGACCGGCTGGATTGTAATATATGGAGTCGGGACCCATGCAGATG
>QMNJ01000001.1 GCA_003647715.1 Candidatus Coatesiibacteriota bacterium | reverse complement strand
GCAAGAGAGTTTTTTGCAAACGAACTAAACGACTTAAAGGAGCAGGGTCTATTCAAGGAGGAGCGATATATTCACTCGCCTCAGTCCGCCGACATTGAGGTTGAGTTCCCTGAGGGTGCAGAGCCACGAAAGGTAATCAACTTGTGCGCCAACAACTATCTGGGTCTCTCAAGCCACCCGGAGGTTATGAAAGCAGCACGTGAAGGGTTGGATAAGAGGGGCTATGGCATGAGCTCGGTGCGTTTCATCTGTGGAACCCAGGATATTCACCGCGAATTAGAGAAAAAACTGAGCGAGTTCCTCGGCACTGAGGATACAATATTGTTTTCTTCCTGTATGGATGCCAATGCGGCGGTCTTTGAAGCAGCTTTCACCAAAGATGACATCATCATCTCTGACCGATTAAACCACGCATCTATCATAGACGGTATCCGTCTTGCCTCTGCTCAGCAGGATTCATACAAACACCTTGATATGAAGCATCTGGAGAAGAAACTGGATATGCATCAAGACAAGCGCTTCAGGGTTATAGCAACAGATGGTGTCTTTTCAATGGATGGTGATATAGCACCACTTGATAAGATATGTGACCTTGCAGAAAAATACGACGCAATGGTTATGGTTGACGACTCACACGCAACGGGATTTATGGGTAAGACCGGGCGTGGGACACACGAGCACTGTGGGGTTGTGGGTCGTATAGACCTCATTACTACCACGCTGGGAAAGGCACTGGGTGGTGCAAGTGGTGGTTGCATAAGTGGGAGAAAGGAACTGATAGAGATTTACCGTCAGAAGGGACGCCCATATCTATTCTCCAATACTGTCCCACCCGTCATTATCAACGCAGCGAGCAGGGTTATTGACATTCTTTCAGAAACCACAGAGAGGAGAGATAAATTAGAGTGGAATACCAAGTACTTCCGCGAGAAGATGACAGAGGCGGGCTTTGACATCCGTCCAGGTGTCCACCCGATAGTGCCGATAATGCTGTATAATGCGCAACTTGCACAGAATATGGCAAAGGACCTCTATGATGAGGGTATATATGTCATAGGTTTCTTCTTCCCGGTTGTTCCAAAGGGGCAGGCGAGGATAAGGGTGCAACTATCTGCGGCGCACGAGAAGGAGCATCTTGACAAGGCGATTGAAGCGTTTATTAAGGTTGGTAAGAAGTATGACATACTCGGCAAGAGCAGGGAAGAGATAATAGAGAAGTATGGGATGTAATTAGAGTTATATTTATACCAATAAAGAATACAAGCCCCGATTATAGTGATATACTTCAGGGCTTATTACAAAAAATGTTTTAAACTATTTAGATAATCTATTCTTTATTGATTCAATCTTCTCCTTCACATCCAGATAGTTCACATCCACTACATATATATCTATAAGCTGGTCTAGTGCCTTTTTCAACTCACCAGCATACTCATAGGCACTCGCAAGATTATACCTCAAACCCAATTCTTCATACTCATTCTCCACCGCCTTTAAACCCCGTATATACTCCCTTATTGCCATCTCCACATCACCTTTCTCCATAAAACACAAGCCCAGAATATTGCACGCCTTTGCTCTCAACCGTTTATTCCTGCTCGCCATTTGCAATTCCCTTATCGCATCGTCATACAAATCCATCTCAAGATACCCAGTCCCAAGGTTATAATGGGTCTCTGCATCCTTTATGGTCTCTTCCGCCTCTTCAGTATCCGTCCCCCCTAATTCCTTTACTATGGAATCCAAACTTGACATCACTTCATTACTCATCCTCTCGTCAATTTCCAGTCCACCCGTTGCCTCCTCCACCGTTGCCAGTCGTAATGCCTCGCTCAACCTCTTTTGTGCTTGAAGATTAGACGGTTCAATCTCTCTCACTTTTGTGTAGGTGGATAACGCCATCTCTTTCTTGCCTTGCTTCATCAGAATGTCAGCGAGAGCAAGCAACTCCTCCGTCAGCGATTTCTTGTCCTTCTTCATTGCCAGAAGCTCCACCAGTCGCTGTCTTGCGGCGACACTCTCAGGTTTCAACTTCAGAATGTTCCTATACTGCTCTATCGCTTCTGATAATTCTCTCTCCTTGAAATACTCATTCGCCGCTTTGAGGTAGTTGTGAAGCGCCTCCTTAGTAGAACCACGCCTGGCATAGATATCTCCAAGCCGTTCGTGTGCCAATGCGATACCCTCGCCCTCCTCGTCAATAATTCTCTGATACTCATTAACCGCTTTCTGAGTTCTCTCTGATTTCATATACAATTCTGCCAGTTCATACATAAGAGTAATATTGCCAGGTAGTTTCTCTAAAAACGACCTGCATAATCTTATCGCTGAATCAAGAAGACCCTGTTCGGCATAAAGCCCCACCACCTTGGCATACTCCCTCGCCGCCAGCTCCCTCTTCCCCAGGTCGTAATACATATCTCCCAGGTTATTTCTGAAATGAGAACTCAATGGAGAAAGGCGGTCAGCGGTCTCATAATATTTGATTGATTCTTCCTTATTACCCATCTGCCATAAAATATCTGCATAGTGGACATACTCCAAACTCGCCATCTCTACATACCCATCCCTCTCGTATTCTATCGCCCTTCTGAGGTAATTATCAGCCCTCTTTTTTAAACTATCTCTTTCATCACTCTTAATATCATCCATAACCATATATTAACATCATTGTAAACCTATTACCACTCTGTCATCTGCAATATACGGAACAATATCTGTGCTGTCAACCTTGGCTGAAAACTCAAGGTCCCTTCCATACCCAAGTGAGGTTAAATACCTTCCATGCTGAGATTTCTTAAGCATACCAAGTATCTCATTCCTACATTCATCATATAAGTGCATTGATATTATAACTGAATCCATCTCATAACGGTAACAATCTGATTGCTCAATAATGC
The DNA here is from genome assembly GCA_003647715.1 of Candidatus Coatesiibacteriota bacterium. Taxonomy (GTDB): domain Bacteria; phylum RBG-13-66-14; class B26-G2; order B26-G2; family B26-G2; genus B26-G2. The sequence goes on along the minus strand of QMNJ01000001.1, from coordinate 35,771 downwards.
CCTCAACTAAAATTCCAGCACACACCGCATCCTCCAGACACATAATGTTATACCTTCCTGAACATGCAACAAGTATATCCGCATTATAATCAAGGCAAAACCTTCTTACAGCGTTGATGTTGATGAATGAACAGATTATCACCTCTCCATACCCCATAGCATACCTGATGTTGACCGTTCCATTTGTGGTAGATTGTATGATGCCCCTGCCTGCAACTACTTCCTCCGTAAATTCAAACGGTGAATTCCCAAGGTCAAAACCATCAATCTTCTCACCGTCTCTCTCACCGGCAAGGATTGCGTCGCCATATACCTTCTTCATCTCAAATGCTTCTTCAGGTGCTAATACAGGTAGAACCCATATCGCCTTATTCTTCAACGCTGTGATTATTGTTGTGGTGGCTCTCAGAACATCAATAATTACAATTAATCTCCTATGATTTCTATCAGAATTCGCAAGGTATGCTTTTAATTCACCAGGAGTGAAGGTAACATCAATCCTCATAAATGCATCCCCTTTTCTACTTCAATTACTCTGATTTATCTACCCCAATAGATTTTTCATTCTTTTCAAGTCGTTCAATAAATGAGGTTGAAAGGTCTCCCGACTTAAACAGGTCAGAGACCACAACACGCTTCTGGAATGGAATGGTGGTCTTAATACCCTCAATCACGAATTCATCAAGAGCACGAGCAGTCCTAATCCTCGCCTCTTCCCTGTCCCTGCCCCAGCATATCAACTTTGCCACCAGCGAATCGTAATATGGTGGGACGGTATAGCCCTGATAGATATGGGTATCAACCCTCACTCCCAGACCTCCAGGGAGTATGAGACCTTTTATGGTTCCAGGAGATGGGGCAAATCCCCTCTCGGGGTCTTCAGCATTTATCCGACACTCTATGGCATGACCGTCTATGCTTATGTCTTTCTGCTTAAAGGGTAATTTCTCTCCCATAGCGACAAGTATCTGTGACTTGATGAGGTCAATACCCGTAATCATCTCGGTAACAGGATGTTCAACCTGAATTCTGGTGTTCATCTCCATAAAGTAGAAATTGCCATCCTTGTCTAAAAGGAATTCCACCGTTCCGGCGCTGTAGTAACCAACCGCCTTGCATGCTCTGACTGCCGCCTCACCCATCCTCTTTCTGGTCTCCTCATCAATAGCGATTGACGGCGCCTCCTCAAGCAGTTTCTGGTGCCTTCTCTGAATTGAGCACTCGCGTTCACCCAGATAGACGGTATTACCGTGCTTATCAGCAATGACCTGTATCTCTATATGTCTTGGCTCAATAAGGTATTTCTCAAGATATATCTCAGGGTTGCCGAATGCAACATTCGCCTCTGATGAAGCCATCTCAACCGCCTTCCTCATTGTATCATCATTATGAACAATCCTCATTCCTCTACCACCACCACCCGCCACCGCTTTTACCATAATGGGGTAGCCAATATCGTGAGCCACCTTGAGAGCGGTCTTCTGGTCAGTAAGACCACCATCGCTACCCGGTAGTATCGGAACTCTGTGCTCACGCATTGTGCTTCTGGCGAACGCCTTATCCCCCATAAGACCTATTGCCCTATACGGCGGACCAATGAACACAATATTTGATGCCTCAACCGCCTCTGCGAAGTAGGAGTTTTCGGCGAGGAAGCCATATCCAGGGTGAATAGCATCCACGCCTGTAATTTCTGCTGCACTGATAATCCTGGGTATATTGAGATATGACTTAGCCGATTCAGGCGGACCTATACATATTACCTCATCTGCAAGTCGTGAAGCGAGGGAATTCCTGTCTGCCTCCGAACAAGCAATCACCGTCTTTATTCCCATCTCCCTTGCAGCCCTGATAATCCTTACTGCAATCTCCCCTCTATTTGCTATTAATATCTTCTCAAACATCATCCTGCCAAATGTATCATTTAGAAAACATTCATATGGATAAATATATAACCCGATATTGCTATACCAGTAATCAAACCAATAATAGCAAGGATAATCCTTACCATACGAGTGTATCCTTTCCACACATCGCCATCGGACCTGAGGTGATACATCTCAAGGTGAGGAGTAGGTGCACGCCTATACCAGCCCTCAGCAACTACACTCCTTCCAATCATCCTCTCAGTGACAACCAGACCAAAGAGCATATTGGCAATAGACAATGGCTGTTTGTAATCTATTACTATAAAACCGGTCTCGTCCTCAAGAACCATATCCTCGCTTAAGAACAGACCTGGAATACCCCTTCCAATAATCTCTCCCTTCAATGTTGCAGGAACCGGCCTCATTCCCGAGACCTTGACCTCACCGAGAAGGTCTTCTATCTTCCTCTCAGGGAAACCACGCACTGGATATTTGAATCTCGTCTTCAGCAGGGAGAATATCATCGCTACCGCAAGAGCATTACCGAGAGAGAATGCGATAAGGGGGATTGTGTCTATTACATAGTAATAGGGGATAAAGATAACGGATGCGATGAATATAATGACGAATGTTATAAAGGGTGCATACTTTACCATTACATCAACCATAAATTCGCCAAAGAATGACTCCTGCTTCTGTGTAACAAAGTCATACAATGGCGCTTTGCCCATTCTCTTTGACATATTCCCAAGTCGCTTTATTCTCTTCGCTGGAAGTGGGTGAGTTGACCTCAATTCAAACATAGAAGCCCAGGGATTGCACAGGTCCCACTTCATTGCATTCCCCATATTCTCCAGTGTAAAACCTTCTGTGCCTGCACTGGCAACTGCGAGGTTCCTTGCACTTGAAGGGTCAAATATACCTAACGACTTTATAGCATTTAATTTTCTGCTGAAAATAACACTCTCCTCGGTCTCCCGTTTTTTCTCAGCCAGACCATATGCTATCTTGACCAGTGATGAGGCGAGCAGGTTGGGATTCTGGGTCAACTCTGCCGAGTGTTCATCGGCATAATATTCTCTAATCCTTGAGAGCAGAAGCACAACATATTGAGTTATAATATAAAGAAGAAAAGATGCAAGCCCCACAATTATAGTCCCTCCACGACTTCTCCTGTTTCCACCTCTAGACCATAACATCGTTATGAATATGATGTAGAAGAAGAGTGGAACCACTGACGCCAGGGTCATCACCACAAAATCCCAATGGACGATGTGACCCAATTCATGTCCCACAACTGCATTGACCTCATCGGTATTTAATCTTTCAAGCAGACCTCTGGTCAAAACTAATCTCGCATTGGATGGATAATGACCGAAGGTGAAGGCATTGGGATTGCCATCATCAATTATACCGATTCTGGGTAGTTTTATTCTATCTTTCTGGCAAGATGATACGATAAAATTCCTCACCTCCATCGGCAACTCATCCAAATTAATCCATCTTATTCTATATACGGTCTGTATAATGAAAGGTCCAAGAAGATACTGAAGGGCAACAATTCCAACAGTAATTAAGACAATGGTCATAGTGCTCCACTCTAAGTAGTAACCAAGTGCCATTACCACTGCGAATAGAACACCAAATAGCAGGACAAGAACCAACAATGCTCTGGTAAGCAGTCCGAACATGTCAATATTCAACGGGTGATGTTAAAATTATCATATTCTTTATGGAATATTAATCTAGCTGAATTGTAAATAGAATCTGACCATATTCAACCGGCTTTGCGTTCTCCACATGTATCTCTTTTATTATTCCGTTTTGTTCGCTCTCAATCTCGTTCATCAATTTCATTGCCTCAATGATACATACGATAGTTCCTTTTGTAACTCTATCGCCTTCTTTTACATATGGTTCTGCACCTGGAGCAGGAGCACGATAAAAGGTGCCTACCATAGGTGAAGTTATATGAGCGATATTCTCCACCTTCTCCTCTTCTTTTGCCTTTTCAACTTCTATGGTCGGCTCTGTCAAATTTTTCTCCAGCACCTGCTTTGAAACTCCACTGGCTAAGTCCTGTTGCTCCCCCTGTGGCAAGGAAGGAGGTTGATAAACAGGTTGGAATGTAGAGAAAGAGGTAACAGCGCCGGATGTAGTTTTTCTTATCACAACCTTGCTGAATATACCTGATATTTCAATCTCAGCAAGGTCTGTCTGTTCCAACTTATCCATCAATTCCTTTATCTTTTTTATGTTCACCTTACTACTCCTTAATCATGGTAATTATATCAACTATCCTTAACCCTTTCTACATATTCCCCTGTCCTTGTGTCTATCTTCAGTATGTCACCCTCTTCAATAAATAAAGGAACCTGCAAAGTATAGCCGGTCTCCATAACAACTGGTTTTGTTGCACCTGATTGTGTATCACCTTTAACGCCTGGTTCTGCCTTTTCAACCCTGAGATTTATGAATATTGGCGGTTTAGCCATCAAAGGGGTTTTATCTCTATATACTATTATAAATACTGCATCAGTGCTTAAGAATTTGATGCCATCTCCCAGCTGATTTACCTTTACCAATACCTGCTCAAATGTCTCTTCATCCATAAAATAGTAGTTCTCTCCTTCACTATATAGAAATTGTGCTCTTCTTTCCTCCAGTTTGACCAGTTCCAACTTCTCACCGGCTCTGAACTTATGGTCAATTATTGCACCCGTGTCAAGATTCCTCAACTGTGTTCTCACAAATGCAGAACCCTTACCCGGCTTGCAATGCTCTGCGAATACCACTTCAAACAGAGTTCCATTCAGCTCAATAACCATTCCTGACCGTATATCATTTGAAGAAATCATATAATCCTTGAATCACAATGCCTCTGCTATTGTTTTATACATCTTTGATAGTGAGTTCCACACATCCCTTATCTTAACACCATCCTTTGATACACCAAATAAAGCCAGATTGTTTGGGAAGAAAGAGAAGGCAACCAATCCAGAGGTGGTCTCAAATATACCTTGTATTGGTAATGAATTAGATGATGACCTGGTTATTTTCTTAATCTTTTCTAGAAGGTCTCTCACTATTGCTGCTACTAAATCATCTTCTTTATCCTCAACACCTACCTTCTCTATGAGAAAGCCATCATAGTCAACCAAAATAACTTTCTTCAAGGGTCCCTCTTCTACCAACTTGACTAATATCTCATTCAACACCATAATTCATTTCTAAGAATACACCATCCGGTTTTAAGAAACTATATCTCTTTCTCTATCATCTTTGCGTATTTCCTCAATACATATCTTGCCTTACCAATATTTGATTCTGGCTTCAACAATATACATATAAAGTAGTCATTACCGCATTTCTCCAATAAACCATTGAATTTCTCTGCTTCAAATATGAACGACCTGATATTTCCCGCTTGCAGATTATTAGCTATCTCTCCAATAACCTTCAACATTGTTGAAATCTCTACTTCAGCTTCATTTGCATCTATATCTTTATCCAGAACTACTGTCTCAACTCCTATACCATCAATTCCACAAAAACTTGATGCTATTGAACCCTCTACATTATGTATCATCTCAAGCAGTATCCCTCTGAAATCCATATACACCTACTCTGAAATCAACTTATCAAGCCAATCCTGGAATTTTGATATATCATCCACCTCTTCGTCAAGGTCTGATATATCAATACTCTCAGGCAATTCAAGCTCCGGCGCACCTGCCAATTCTTTCTTCCCAAGGTGGGACTCTGGCTTTACTGCTCCAGGTCCCATAAGTTCTACTCGCCCCTCAAAAGGGGGTGGTTTACCCTCCTCTTCCCCCTCCCTGATATAAAACTGGTCAAAATCAAATCCAATAAACCTATCGGGAGGTATAGGTTCCTCAATGACAACATCTTCTAGTTCAAGGTCCCTGAATGCCTTGTCAATCTCATCGCTTAATTTGAACTCATACTCACCCCTCTCCCCCGAAGTAAGTGTCGGAACGGGAGCAATCTCAAACTCAAACTCACCATGCATCTTATCTCTGGCAGATTCAATCTGTTCTATCTGCGCCATAATCCTGACAACCCTTTCGTTCTCTGGCTGTCTTGCTAGAATTGTTTTGCATATATCTCTCGCCTTCTTCAGATAACCCTGCTTGAGATACAACTCCGCAAGTGATGGTGTGGCTGTCTTTGCCTCTTCAGTGGTCTCAACCAACTCTTCCTCTGGAATTTCCCGACCCCTCCTGGTGCCAACATATTTCTTCATCTCCTCAAATCTGGTCTTTGCTCTTATTGTTGCTCTTAATCGCTTTATCTCCATATCCTCCGGTTCAATATCAAGCGCCTTCTCCAGAGATGCTATCGCTTTCTCCGCATCCCCAAAATCCATCATCAACAACGCCTCTTCCATCAGTGCTTCTACATTAAAGGGGTCTAATTGAAGAGCCCGATTTATACTCTCACTGGCATTCTTAAGTTCACCCTGTATCCTCTGAATTCTTGAAAGCAATATATAACCCTCCGGGAGTTTTTGGTTGTGCTCAATACCCCCTTTCACTACCTCCTTTGCTTCATTAACTCTATTCAAATCAAGTAATGCACCTGCAAGTTTGACAAAGATAGGTAGAGTGGGGTCTTCCATCAAAAGACCTCTATAGAACTCTACCATCTTAAGGATTTTTTCATCTCTTTCAGTCAAATTCTTCTACCTCTGACCAAATATCCTTATTAACTGTAATATTCTAAATGCATTTTTATATTAAGTCAAGTATTAAAGAATATATGTAATGAATACCTAAAATTCTGGAATACATAATCAATATTGTTTAAATAATTGAATACAATACCCTCAATTTCTTTTTACCTCATAGTCATTATTCCAATAATGACATTATATCTTCCATTACTCTATCTATTGAAATAGCATCCTTAGATGTCTTCACAGGTGAGAGCATTACACCATCATTTCTCTCATTATCCTGCGATAAGTGTTCATACTGTACTGCATCTTTCTCATTGAATATTCTGTTATTCAAATCGGTGAAATCCATATAACCATTAAATAGACCACCACCAAAGCATACCAGTAAATCTGGCATCTCGTGAAAGAGTTCCCCTGAATATATCTCATACTTTCTCACTACCCTCTTCACCCCTCCTCCATAGATTCTATTCAATCCATTAACTACACTAATAATCTTATCCTCCATCTCTCTCTTTATTGCACCATCTTTAAATTGAGAATTCTTCCTATTTACGAAAACCCTACCACCACCAAGTGAGAACGCAATTGTGTTATCCCAATCAACATCATCCCAGAAATTATGAATGCCAGAATAAGGAACTCTATCTATATTCTTTAGATTGATAATACCACGGGACAAAAAATATCTGTTAAGGTCAACCACTTTCCTAACCCTAGACATAGAAAAATCTCCCACCACAAATGGTCTTATTCCATAGATATGGTTTAACCACCCAATAATCCAGTCCAACTCCCTAACAGCCCATAATATACCATCCCCCCCCATACAGTGATAGGCGATATCCAGATGGGGAAACATAACAACTATCACATCTTCGCTATTCCAAGAAGTAGACCTCATCAATATTTGAGTCAAGCCCATTATATCCCACTCTAATAACCTTAACATTGCTCTCCTGTCTATCCACCCACTGATGAATGAATTAAGAATAGCATATGGATTTCTAAGAATAATGGGTCCTGCATCCCTTTCCAGCTTAGCGAACACACCACCTGGTCTGGTATGCTTAACAAACTGCGATTCAAGTTGGACAGAGAGGGGGCTGGCGCTTACAATAAGGTGTGGGGTTATTGACCTGATATAAAATTGGTAGTAACCTCTAATTCTTCTTAACAACCTGTTTTTGAATAATATCTCAATAGGTCTTGATACCTCACCCTTTCTGACCTCAACCTCATCCCTATCAGTTCTTAACATAATTAAATTGTTCTCTCTAACCTCAAATAAGAGATGCGACTTTGTCCCCATCATACCTTCCAGAACGGTTTTAACCCTATTCTCCGCCACCTTTATGGGAACAACCTTGCCGGTGTCGTTTACTTCAAGCGCTTCCTCCTGAGTGGTAAAGAGAACCGGTTCTCCATAGCCATTTAAAAACCTGACTGGAGGTATAGATACAGAGTTAATCCCCATTGAGTTCGGTGTAAATGTCTGCTCAAAACCTATGGTAAATATTCTATGCTTGAAATCTCCTATGGGATACACCCTGTTAGAGAAAATATCTCTGAAGAACAATCTCTCAATTCTTTCTATTCCGGAGTTCTCAGGTCTCATCTCTTCCCAGTTCCAGCCGGTATAACCAGAGTATGAGAAAACACCGGGGTTATCACCTCTCAAAAAGGAGAGCTCATTCACCCAATGGTCAAGAGGGAGAAATGGCTTTACCCTCTTTATGGTTCCTTCATTGATAGTTGACTTCAGATATGGAAGAAATTTTCTTTTGAGTGCCCACTTCAGAGTGTTCTGTCCAAGTCCTCTTACATAGATTACGACTGCCTTTGCCATAGGGATAGACATAGGATAAAATAAAGCAAATGAATGTAAAATAAAAAAATGAGCCGCGAAGGAATCGAACCTTCGACCCACGGCTTAAAAGGCCGTTGCTCTACCTACTGAGCTAGCGGCTCTATACAACTTATTATACTTTCTACATCCATTGTATGTCAACTGCTATAATGTTCAAAAACCTGTGCCAATTTGTTATCATATTAACACCTTACCGAGAACGAATATTATGCGTGAATTAATACACATGTGGCGAGACACCAGAATGGTAGTTCTAACAGCAACCACAGCCGCACTATACGCAGGTCTTATGATTCCATTCAAGGCACTTGTTCTCATCCCCGGCGTGACCGAGATAAGACCCGCTGTTTCTATTCCCATTGCACTATCATTTGTTTTTGGACCAGCAGCCGCCTGGGGCTCAGCAATAGGAAATCTTGTGGGCGATATATTCGGTGGTATGCTTGGCTGGGGTTCTCTGTTTGGGTTCATTGGTAACTTCATGTTTGCCTATATTCCCTACAAAATTGTAAAACCACCGCGTTTTGATTCAGATATTGGAACCAGAAGGATAATCCTTCTTATCTTCTCTTCCATACTTGCAAGTATAACCTGCGGGATGATAATCGGCTGGGGAGCAGATATCATTGGTCTGGCACCATTTGCAGCACTATCAAACATCATTGCTTTCAATAATGCCATCGCCTCCTGCATTCTTGCACCCATCATAGTAAAACTCATATTCAAGAGAATAAGACGATGGAATCTCCTATACCCTCAGATTCTAGGAGAAGAGCATTACAATAGGAAGAAAACCTTCTGGGTCGGTTTAACGCTCCTTCTCATAGGCGCCATTGGGGGTTATATTATGGGCAACCTTCTCTCTATCGGTGTAATGGACTATACCCCTATGAAGATTGTTGCCACAACCAATACTAATTCCTCTTTAATAATCGGTTTAAGTTTATCACCTGCCATTGTAATGGTCTTACTCTCCATACTTTTCTTATGACAGAACCGGCTCAATACACATCACAAAAACATATACCAGCATTACAGATAAAAGACCTCTCATTCCAATATGAAGGTTCTACAACGCCTGCACTCTCTGGCATTAATATGCAAATCAACTACTCAACAATAAACCTCATACTCGGTGGAAGTGGTTCGGGGAAATCAACTCTGCTCCTTTCCATAGCGGGTCTAATACCCAGGTTTATACCAGGAGATATTAAGGGTAAGATTCTCATCTCTGGCAGAGACATCCATAAACTTGAACAGAAGGAAATACCGGCTTTATATGGTGTGGTCTTTCAGGACTTCAAATACCAGTTATTCTCTACTAATGCTTTATATGAATCCGCCTTCTACCCCTCTAACCTGGGAATATCCAGGGATGAAACAATTAAGAGAGCAAAAAAGTCATTGAGAATGCTTGGAATTGAGCACCTATCAGATAGAACCCCATCCAGTTTATCAGGAGGGGAGAAACAACGGCTTTCTATCGCTTCAGTTCTATCTGGAGGAACAGATATAATCGGGCTGGACGAACCCTTCACAGATATAGATAGTAGCAGTAGGGTGGAGATTATCAATATGCTTCATAACCTAAGCAAGAATGATAAGACAGTAATCATCGCCGATGAAGAGGTCATCCTACCAGAAAGATATGACTGGGTCTTCGTATTGAAAGATGGCAAGATAATAAATCAGGGGAGGGCGAATACAATACTTAACTATCCACTCAAACTGATAGAATCGGGTGTAAAACCACCTGACCTCACATTGTTATCACCAGAAAATAATATACATAACCTGGAAGACCTTTATGACTATCTAAAAGCAAGCGATATAAAGTATAAGAATAAAAAGAGTAGAAAAGAACCCAACCTTCGTCCTGTTATTAACATTAGTAGTGTATTCTTCTCGTATGATGGTAAAACAGATGTTGTAAAAGATGTATCACTAACCATCAGAAAAGGCGAGATATTCACCTTACTCGGTCCCAACGGTAGTGGAAAGACCACCCTGGCAGGTCTCATCACCGGTTTTCTAAAACCACAGAAGGGTAAAATTGAAGTCCTTGGCGTAAATCCGTCTGATATTGAGCCGGAGAAGATGTGCAGGATAATAGGATATCTATTTCAGGACCCCGACCACCAGATATTCTCCGAGACACTTTTTGAAGAGGTCGCCTTTGGCTTGAAAATACAGAAACTAAAACAGAAAGAGATTGATAGAAAAGTTAAGACCTACCTTAACTACCTCAACCTCTCGGGACTTGAGGGTGAAGACCCATACTCGTTGAACAAGGGTGAGAGACAGCGTCTTGCTCTGGCATCTATCCTGGCTCTTGAACCGGCGATACTTATACTGGATGAGCCATCCACCGGACTTGATTATAATGAGGTCACCTCGCTTATGAAAACGGTCATTGAGTTAAGAGAGAGAGGTATTACAGTAATCTGCATAACACACTCTATATGGCTTGCCCTCAAGTATTCAGATAGAATTGCGCTTATGAAGGGTGGTAGAATTGTGAAGGTTGGCGCTCCAGAGACGGTCTTTACCGATGACGATGCACTCAATGAAAGTGGGGTAATTAGACCAGACATAACCTCACTTGCCATCCGCTTTGGTGGTTTTGCCAGAAGTGCTGGTGATTTCTTTGAGAACTTTGAGTGGAGAGGAAAAGACAAACTCTCCCATCTTCATAGAGGTTTGAGTTGAGCGAAAGAACTAAAGAGTTAACAACATACCTTTTCATCGCTCTTTTCATAACTATACTGAATCTCCCACTCCTCTTAGGTCCCCTGAATGCCAAGGATGCCATAACATTCTCCTACCCATATTTCACAATATTGAAGAATGGTCTCAAGAATGGTGAGTTTCCTCTCTGGTCTCATCTTCTGAACTACCCCGCCTTTGCTGAGAGTCAGGGTGGTTTTGCCCATCCCTTGCATATTATTCTTTCATACCTATTACCTCCCTGGCTTGCCCACAATATCACCATACTTGTCCACCTTCTACTCGCTGGATTATCTCTGTATGCCTTCATCCGTCTCATAGGTCTATCAAGAATTTCATCCGTTATAGGCGGTCTCGCCTTCGCCTCATCCAGCCAGTTCTCCCTCCATCTTGGAATAATGCCTTTCATTGAAGGTGCTTCATATACACCACTTCTGTTGTTTCTCGCGGAAAAGGCAAAGAGAGGCAATGAGATAATCTGGTATGGTTTATTTATACTGGTTGGGGGTCTATCGCTTCTCTGCGGTCACTTCCAGTTCGCTTCAATGGGTATTGCACTCTCGCTACTTTACATATTGTTCACCTCAAACCGAAAATTTCTAAGAAGATTGATAATTACTTTCATACTGATATCAGGTATATTTGTGGTATCATCCATACAACTCCTGCCCTCACTTGAACTCGCTCTACACTCCGATAGGTTAAAATCGGGTTTCAATCGGCTTGAACAATCATATAATCCCATACACTTGATAACCTTCTTTGACAATTCACTATTTGGCTCTTCTCCTCACCCACCCGCATATAATACCACAGGCAATATCGCACTGAGAAATGTGAAAGAAACATACTGGGGTTCTGGCTCATACTTTGAATCCACTTACTCCATTGGGCTTATCCCATTTCTCTTCGCTATGCTTGCAGTATTTGCCATCCATCATAAGCGACTTAACAGAATAAAATGGTTCTTCGTGTTGATGACCCTTATAGGCATCTTCTTGGCTCTGGGGAAGTTCAACCCACTTGCAAAACTCATTCTTAAAATACCTCCCTTATCTTTTTTTAGAATGCCGGCAAGATACATGTTCCTCACTTTGGTCTCCCTATCAGTCCTATCCGCCATGGGTGTAGATGCCCTGAATAGAGAAAAGATAAAGAAATCATTTATCAATCTGCTTGTCATCACACAGATTGCCTTTATCATCACAATTATCATCCTAAATCTCCTTATAACCGAGGAAGGCAACCGCATAACAAACTACTTAACGATGAGGTATGGAGAAAGAGACGGCTCGGCTGACCAACTGTCAACTGATGCTTATCGGGAGAAGATAACCATTATGCTTGAAAGGGCTGGTGAATGCCTTAACATTACCAACAGTGGGCGATTGAGGACGATAGTAATGGTGGCTATGTTTATCGGTGTATCCACAATAGCCATCAGGAGCAGAAAAAAGAGAACCATTATGCCTCTATTGCTGGTATCAATCATTACTCTCATAGATATTGCTCAGAGTTCAGTTTTTAGAGAGAGGGTTATACCATATACTCAATTCAAATCACCTGAATGTATCACATCTCTTAAAAGTGCTGAAAACTATTCTATCTTCTCGTCGGGCTGGGACTTAGCAGATGAAAGATTCTCAACAGAACTGTTGGTTCCAAACACAAATATACTATTTGGTCTTCGCACCCCTATACCCCGACTGTCCTTTGAACACCAATATACAGCATTGATGAGAAGATTGGTCTGGACCAACCTCCATGAGAGAGGCAGGGGCACCTACCCATTATCACGATACACTCCAACCACCAAACCCGTCTCCCTCAAACCCCTGGAGATGCTATCCATTAAGTATCTACTCACTACCCATCAAATTATTAGTGAAGAAGTGAAACTGATAAGTAAAATAGATAGAGAATCATTTACAATCTATTTATATGAACTTATTAACTCCCCACCTCTAATCTACACTCCATCAAGATTTATATATGTCAAAGACATAGACGAGATGGAAGAATATATTACCGACAACAACTTCATACCTGAATATGACCTGATTATCACAGGAAGTAGGTCACTTGCTGAATATACAGATGGTGGAGAAGTCATTATAGATGCTATAAAAGACAACCAAATTGAGATGACCTACATTGGAGAAGGTGGTTATATAGCCACATCCATACTCTCATATCCGGGCTGGCGGTGTTTTATAGATGGAGTTGAGGTTGGAGTAGAGGAGGCATTTGGCGGACTTATGGCTATCCCCATCCAACCGGGTGAACACCTAATAGTCCTTGAATTTCTTCCAGCGACATTCGCCACAGGTCTATACATTTCTCTGACTGGCACTATTATAATAATCCTAATAATATGCAATGCAGTTCTCAGAATGAGGAGAGAACCTTGAGAGACAGATATATTATACTGATTCTTATCATCTCATCTCTTGCGCTCACATTACCTGGTTTGAAAGGTAATCTTCCTAGTTTAACGGTGAGCGATGAATTCCAGATTGTGGAGCGAGCCCTCCACTGTGGAACCGGCGATTTCAATCCACACCTTTTCACCTGGCCAGCACAACTACCTGTATATATGCTCTTCATAGTTCTTGGAATTCTATTCGTGGTTCTAAAAGTTTTGAATGTTGTGATAACTACACACGATTATATGCTCCTCTACCTTGAGAATCCAACCGTTATATATATTACATCCCGTCTTTTCAGCATAATACTCTCTACTCTTTCTATACCCTTTATATACCTGATGGCTTCAAGGATAGCAAATCGCACTACTGCTATATTCGCCTCGGTAATACTCATAACATCACCGCTGTTTATACGCTACTCACACCTTGCAAAGCCAGAGGCATATCTTCTGCTCTTCACCTCAATGGCATTATTCTTTATCTACCGAAACCATAATCTGTCAAAACAAAATATCATCCTATCAGCAATCTTCACAGGCACTGCTATATCAACAAAATACAACGCCCTCCTGATAATACCCGCAGTAATAGCATATATTTTCATACAGAAAACAGATGTAAAATCTCATATCAGGTTATCATTGATGTTTGTTGTAATTACTACACTATCGTTCCTTATATTCTCACCATTCATTGTGATTGACCATCACAGCGCTATTGGGGATATAAAAACACAGATAGATAGAGCAAGAGAGGTGGGATTCCAGTTGATGAGCTCACTCCGCTGGTTTGCAGTGAACATCTCACCAAGATTGATTACCCCGGTGATAATACCATTTGCCCTTCTCGGCTTTATGATGGCATCCAGAGAAAGAAAACTCATTCCTCTGATACTATTAGTATTACTTAATATAGCAATCATAGTTGGAAGGTATGTGCCACCTCACTACCTTATTGTTTCCCTCCCACCCATAGCTATTATCGGAGGAAATGGTCTTCAATATTTATTCTCCAAAATAAAGAGGAAGAATAAATACATTGGAATTTTATTCATATCTTTTATTGGGTTATTTATTGCAATACCCACTTTCATTGCTGTTAGAAAATCAGCGATGACAGACACCAGAGAGATGGCACGACAGTGGATAGAAGAGAACCTTACTGAAAATTCTGCCATCCTCATTGACCGGGTGATACCGGATGTGGAATCACCACAACTCATTCCGAACCCTGAATCAGCAGAGCGACTATCAATCTGGGGGCGGGGCAATATCAGGTTTAGAATATTAATAAGCGTGTCAAAAGAGATAAAAAACAGAAGGAAATACAACCTTTATCTGGTATCCATGGCGATAAAAGATGTTGTATCATTTATTGAAGGTAATAACATCAAATATGTTATTACCTCTGTCTTTGGGGATAAAGAATTCTATATTGACCAATGCCTTGACTATGGCGTGGAGACATATCCCTGTGAGAATGAATACCACCGAATACTCAAAGAGAAATACAAACTCATAAAAAATTTCTCACCTGATGGTAAAATAACCAGGGGTCCAGAGGTATTGATATATATAACGGAATGAATAACCACTCATTGAAAATACTATACTTCTCATGTGAGGATGTTCCCGCAAGCCACGCTGGTGCGGTTCATACCTTTGAGGTCGCCAGGAATCTGGTCCGACTTGGACACCAGGTAACGCTGTTCTCTTTAAGGCGCAACGACCAGCGTGCCCTTGAAAATGTTGATGGCGTCAAGGTCATCAGGGTCTGGCAGAAGGTCATTAGCATAAAACTCCCACTGATATCCATCCCCTATCTCCCATCACTTCTTAACAAGAACTTTGATATAGTTATGGAGAGATATATAACTGCAGGGGGTCTTGGTGCAATATACTCATTTCTGAAGAGAACACCTCTGGTTCTGGAAGTGAACAGTCCACATGTTGATGAGATTATACACCGCTGGAAGATAAAATCGCCCATCATTAAAGCACCCCTCAAATCCTGGGTCAACTTTCAGTTTAGACAGTCAAGTGCAAATATTACCACAATATCTACTGTAGTTCCTGACTTCGCACGAGACAGAACCTACCTACTTTTCTGGGGTGCAGACCACTCAAGATTTAACAAGAACCTAAGAAATACTAACACCGCCAGAGAAATAATAGAAAAATACAATCTAAATAACAGGTTTCTCATCTTATTCGTCGGCTCATTCAGAGAATGGCAGGGAATATATGACCTTCCTGATATTATCTATCACACCTCTAGGATTATTCCAGATGCACTTTTCTTGCTCGTGGGTGGAGGGGGCGAAGAGGCAAGATTGATGGAATACATCCACTCTAATGGTCTCGGGAGATACTGTCTCTATCTTGGTCCCCAGCCCTACAAAACAATTCCCTACCTTATGGCAATAAGCGATGTGGGGCTTGCACCGTTCAATGCCTCCTATTACAAACCACTGGAGGAATTTGGGTTCTTCTGGGCACCGGCAAAATTGATGGAATACCTGGCAAGTGGACTCCCCGTGGTAGTGAGTAAATATGACACCCTGGAGAAGATAGTCGGCTATGGTGAGAGAGGAATTCTGGTCAATCCCGATAAACCGGATGAATATGCACAGGCAATCAAGATGATAAGAGACAACTCATCATTAAGACAGAAACTATCTGATAATGCTACCCGATACATTCAAGAAGAGCAGTCATGGGGTAAACACGCTGAAGCATTAGAGAAAATCCTGACCAATGTCTATAATTACCATAAAAGGCAAAGAAGTAAGAAATAACAGAAAAAATCGGTTATGTTAAAAAACCTTAATAGAACATTTGCAGTCATCTTAATCATATTCTCTATTATATTAATAACTCAGATATATAACAGACCGGTGGATAGGGACGAGGGATTCTGGATTGGCTCAGCACATCTCTTGAACAGAGGGTATGAATTATACAGAGACATTCCATTGCCACACACACCCCTAACTACACTATTATATGCCCTGCTCTTCAAGGTTACCGGGACATCTCTGATTGCCGGAAGATTCCTCAGTGTTGCCCTTGCAATAACCTCACTTACCATCTTATACCTGCTAATCAGAACAACCAATGAAGCAAGCAGTTTACCACTCTATATATTCAGTTTCTCATATCTAACAATCAACTGGTTATCACCTGTCAAGGTCTATTCACTGACCATACTACTACTGATTATCTCAATAATGTTTTTGATACTTTCTATCAATAACAAACGATTGATATTTGCGCTTCTGTCCGGATTCTTCACAGGTCTTGTTATATCTTCACGAATCATCCTAATACCCATAATAATCATCCCTATATACTGCTTCAATAGAACTAATAATCGTTGGAATATCTATCCATTTCTCTCCGGATTAATAGCGGGCATAATACCTATCATATTTTATACACTCAAATACACCGATTATCTACTGTTCAATGTAATCGGCATTCACACCACCGCACTCAGTGGTTATAAGTCGCAGATGACGAGATTTAGCATAGTGAAAGAAATGGCATTAGACCCCAACTCAGCGATAATAGTCATACTCGCAGTAATCGCTATATTTAGATTATTCCGCAGAAGAACTGAAATGATAGAGCGCATATCATCTCTATATGTCCTGGTCATCCTTATTATCAGTATTATACCCATATCTGCTTCACTCCAGTATCTGGTATTATTGGTTCCATTTACCGCCATCTCATCCAACCATTTAATCCACCATTTAACAGCATCACGAAAGAAATCTATTTTGATAACAACTGTAATGCTCTTTTTCATCATAACAGGGCTTGTTAGACCTTTGGGGAGGGTTGCTATGAATTACTATGCTAAACCTATGGTTGGAATCAGCGAAATAGTGAAAGTCCAGGACTTCACAGATGAATATGTTGACGAAGATGATGTGGTCGCAACCTGGTGGAGCGGATATGTCACCAGTGGCATACCTCACCCTGACCTACTTCTGGGCGAGTTCTCCAGAAGAATATCAGACCTGCTGACTGAGGAGGAGAGAACTAAATATCACCTGCCCTCACACGAAGAACAGTGCCAGATAATACTGAATCAGAAACCACAATGGGTCATCCTGGGTATTGATAGTCCTGACAAGATAAAGGTCTTAATCAAAGATGATTACTATTTATTCAAAGAGATAGGGGAGGTAGAGATATATGCCGTTCATGATTGAAAATCTGAGTTCACTTGCCGGTAGAGCAATATCTCCTCTCATAAGTCCTTTTAAGAATAGAACTAAAAGACCTCAGAAGGTTAAAAAGATACTCGTGGTCAAAATATGGGCTACTGGTGAGGTCCTTCTTACCACACCCGCCCTGAGAACCCTGAGAAGATTATTCCCCAATGCAGAGATTAACTACCTGACAGGGATTAGGTCATCACCAATCATTGCTACCAATCCTAACATTAACAGAATATTGACAGTGGATGAATCTATATTTATCTCTCTCAACCCAATTAAAATAATGCAACTAATGCTTGACATAAGAAAACAGGACTACGACCTCTGTATTCTATTTCATCACTCATTTGCCTTCGCGCTGATATTTAGAATTATCTGCTCTGGTATCCTGGCAGGAATAAACCGCAGGGGTGAGGGAGCACTTCTGAACTACTCAACTGAATATGATGAGACAATACATCAGGCAGATGAATACCTCAATGTGGTTCTCTCACTCGGTGGTAAACCTGAGGATAAAGGGCTTGAGATATTCCTCACAGAGAAAGTGACCAATAAAGTAGAAAAGCAATTAAAGGATGCGGGCATCTCAGAGAAATACATAGTCATAGCACCTGGTGGTGGCGACAACCCAAAGACAAAGATGCCTAATAAATTAATGCCAATTAACAAATGGAATGCACTCGTTCAGAAACTTTGTTCATTAAGTATTCCAATTTTAATCATTGGTAGCAAAAGTGATAGAAAAAGGGCTAGAATACTTGCCTCTCTATCTTCAAATATCACGGACATTACTGGTAAAACTACCATCCCAGAGGTATCGGCAGTAATAAAGTGCTCTCGCCTATTGATAACTAATGACTCCCTCCCCCTCCATATTTCGTCTGCGTTCAAGACACCCACCATTGTAATCTTTGGACCGACTAATCCAGTTAGATATGGACCATATAAAAACGATAATTCAATTATTATCAGCCCCCGTGTAAAATGTGCTCCCTGTTATAGAGATGGATACCTTGAGAACTGCGTTAGGATGATATGTTGGGAGGATATAGACCCCGAAGAGATAATGCAATTTGTAAAAGAGAAATTAAACCTTGTAAGGTAAAGATTACTACATATTATTTTGTTTCAAAGGTAAACGGATAAGTAACCGTAATATCACCACTGCTGGTGCTTGGGAATCTAGCGAGCATAATATTAGAGACAATTGCATTCTCAAGTTTGGAGTTGCTGAGTGTGGAGGATATTACATTAGCTCGGGTAACCGTCCCATCAGAGGATACAGTAAACGATACTACTACCTTTCCCTCTAGCGATGGATTGCTCCTTAATTCTCGGTTGTAAACACTATTGATTGCACCCATTCTACCTCTGATGATGGAATCCACCGTAGAAGAGCTCCTTGATGGGTCATCAGACCCTGGACCGATAATGCTTAACGGACCTGTAATACTGACACTACCGAGGGTGGTCTCAATATTTTCAATTGGTTCCCCTCCGCCTTTCTTCTCAACCTCTTTGACCAATTCCTCCCTCTCCTTCTTCAACTCCTCTATCTTCTCCATTATTGCTTCTCTCTCCATCGTTGTCTCTGCATCTTCTAATTTAGCCATCAGGTTCTTAATCTCATTGTCAATTATGTCTATTCTATTGATTGCCTCCTGCAACTCCTTCGTGCTCTTGTAGTAATTAATAACAATTGGAGTGCTGACCGCAATAACTGCAACTATAACAGCCCCTGCTATTATCAAGGGTATTCTCCTTCTCCTCCTCACCGTCTTCTCCATCTGTTTTATCTCTATCTCGGCTTCTTCTAACTCCATCCGATGTTCCTCAAGACGCTCTCTCTCCTTACGCAATCTCTCAAACTCCTCCTCCTGCTTCTTGGTTAACTCCCTCTCTATCTGCTCCCTTAACTCCGCTTCTCTCTCTTCAAGTCGCTTCGCATCCTCTTCAAGTTGCTTCCTTGCCTCTGCAATCCTTGTATGCTCCTCCGTTACACCAGTGGGAGTCAACACAATAGGTGGCTTACCTTCTCTAACCTGTCCCAGCCATGAAGCAAATGCTCCCTTTCTATCCTCCTCCTTCTTGGCATCAAAATATTCCTTGAGGTGAACCAGGTTCTTAGCCATCACCCAGTGCTTCATCCCCTCCATTCTTATATAGTCGGTTGGCTTGAACTTCCCACCCTCAATCCAGGTCTTTACCTCTTCCACAGTGAAGGGTCCGTGCTCAACACCTTTTACTCTCAGATACAGTTTCTTTTCCTCAGCCATATAGAATCCTTTATAACTCTAATTCACTTGATGTTCCCTCATCATAATCAAATGGAATTATCTTAAACTTGATTCTCGCCCCCTCAAGAATGGTTGGGATGTCTTCTGACTTCTTCCATATAAGCTTATATAATCCATCCGGAACAAGGTCGGTGGTCATTCCCTCAACTGTAGCATCGTTCCATGTGACCCCCCCATCCTCGCTGAACTGACACTTAATTCTCGCCTTGTCCCTTTCATCATCCAGAATGGTGAATTCAATAGATACCGTCTCCTTATCTTCGCTCAATGCATAACTCTTTATTGATATCTTCGGTGGTCTGTTATTATCAACAGGAAATGAAGGCGTTATTATCTCCTCGCCTTCTTTTATATCGCTTGCTGTAACCCTTAAAACGACATTAAATTCCTTATTATCAAGGTCTGCCCTTGTATCCCATACAAACTTGCCCAGATATCCAGACGAACTAATCCCCGTGCTACCAGACCTTATAGTCGCTTCCTTAAATGTCATCCCACCATCCACCGAATATTCAACCTTCAAATCCACTGTATCCTCTTCCGGGTCATAAATTGAGTAACTTATTGCCACATCACCAGACACCTCCTCAAACGGTTCAATAACATTCAAGGTAGGTGGAATATTGGTATCAAGTTTACCTATTGCCAATGTCTCCGGCTGACCCGCTTCTGTATCATACGGAGTTATCCTGAATAGCACATCTGATAGGACCTTCCCCGGAAGGTCGGTTCCCACTGCCCATATAAGTTCACCATCATACTCCTTTGGTGTTATATCGGTGGTAAGCCCCATAATGGTTGCATTCTTGAATGTGGAACCTCCATCCTCCGAGTATTCACACACCAAACTCAAACTGTCACCCTCATTATCAGAGAGATGATAGAGCAATATTATATCACCGGTGGGTGAGAATTCATAACTACCAAGAGATACATCTGGTGGAATGTTATTGTCCACACTTATTAGTTCGCTCTCAAACGGTTTACCCTCATCCGCATCCATTGCAACCACCCGTAATCTTATATCCCCTGAATCCACACCGGCAATATCCGCACCTGAATCCCACTTTATAACTCCAGAGTATCTCGCAGGGGTAATACCGCTTATCTGTCCACTTATGGTCGCCTCGTTATAGGTTATTCCACCATCTACTGAATACTCCATCATCAATGATACAGTGTCTCCCTCGGGGTCACTGATTGTATAGCCAATATCCACATCACCCGTGAGTTCACCAGAGGGAATAGTAACAGTGACCTCGGGAGGTATGTTATTATCAAGGTGAATGGGCGAGACAATAGCCGGCTCTCCAACATCTCTATCGCTAGGGGTGAGCCGTAAGGCGACATCGGTCAAATCGGCTGATGGAACATCCTGGTCGCTTCTCCACACAAATGTATTAGCATACATCAAACTTGTTATATTATTCATATTGCCATCTATTGTAGCAGGTGCCCATGTTCTTCCACCATCAATTGAATATTCAACCTTCATACTTACATTATCATTCTCAACATCCTCAATAGTGAAGTCAACAAAGACCTCACCTGAAACCTCTTCGGTAATACCTGCTACTTCAACCATCGGCGGAATATTGTTATCAACATGGAATGGTGGTGACACAGATGCCTCTCCCTCATCCTCATCCCATGGTATAACCTTAAATCTCACATCCTCAACATCAAGTCCCTCTATGTCATTCATTGAATCCCATTCAATGAATGTTGAATACTCCGAGGTGTGTATCTGACCCTTTGGACTTATCACTGTTGCCGGCTGATATACCTGTCCACCATCTATGGAAAACTCACATACCAGTTCAATCATATCACCCTCATCATCCGAGATATCAACCGGAACCCTGACAATTCCTGAACTCTCACCCTCAGGTGCATTGACCTCAACCCTCGGTGTGTTATTGTTGTCAAGCACTACAAGACCTGGACTTGCTCTCTCACCAGTATCATTATCGCTGGCAACCACCTTGAACATAATGTCATCTCTATCTACACCTAATAGGTCTTCTTTAGAATGCCATATTACAGAGCCCTCATATCCCACCTCGGTTATACCGGTGGTGGTTCCCGAAACGGTTGCCTCTCGCCAGGTAGAGCCACCATCATCTGAGTAGAAACAGGTGATACTCAACGGGTCTCTCTCGTCATCCTGAAGTGAATATTCAATATCTATATCCCCCGAGCTCTCGTCATGAATATCCGCCACGAAGGATATGGGCAAACTGTTGTTGTCCAGGTGGAAACTATTGCTCACTTTCGCCTCACCGACATCATTATCCGATGGTATTATCTTAAATACCACATCGTCGCTGTCTAACCCCAGAACATCAAGTGTAGAGTTCCATATTATACTGCCTGAATATGGAGGTCGTAGATTGACGGTGTCACCCGTTATAGTCGCCGTGTTCCATGTTTCTCCTCCATCGGTTGAGTATTCAGCATCTATTGACAGTATATCCCCATCATTATCATCAAGCGAGAACGAGATTCTCACATCCTCAGATACCTCTTCCAGTATATCGTCAACCACTGCAACAGGTGGTTGATTATTGTCAAGGTGGAATGGGTCGGTCTCATCGGGGAAGCCCTCGTCGTTATCAAATGGTGTAATTCTCACCATAACATCGTGGCTGTCAATCGCTGGTAAATCCGCCTCCGATGTCCACATAACTGTTCCAGCATATCGGGCGGGGTCAATCTCCAGTTTTGTGGCAACAGTTGCGGGGTGCCAGGTGAAACCACCATCACTTGAGTATTCAACCTTTATCATACTGGCATCATACTCAGCATCCTCCAGTTTATATGAGACAGAGACATTACCACTCTGCTCTTCTGTGATATCCTCAACTATAATAGATGGAAGTTCGTTATTATCAAGATGGAAGTTCTCTGTCTCCCCAGGGGTTCCAGTATCATTATCAACTGGTGTTATCCTGAACCTAATATCCATCTGGTCAGTGCCAGGCAGGTCAGAATCGCTTCTCCATATCACAGAGCCTAAATAACCGGTGCTGTCTATCTCCTCAATAAAGCCCTCAACCGTAGCGGGTTTCCAGTTCAAACCACCGTCCTCACTAAACTCACATATCAAACTCACCAGGTCTGATTCCATATCATCTATGGAGTAATCAATGACAACATCCTCATACTGTTCGCCTGAAACATCTGAAAGAGAGATTGTCGGAGGCGTATTATTGTCCACCCAGATGGGAGGCGATATCCCTGGTTCACCCGCATCAAGGTCAGATGGGGTCACTCTCACCAGGACTTGAGTTGAATCAACACCCTTAATATCACGCTCTGATTCCCAGGTAAAGGCGCCTCTGTAACTGCCTACGGTGATGCCCTCCAAAGAGCCGGTTATAGTTGCTGGATAGAAGTTTTCACCCCCATCAACTGAATATTCAACAAATAACGAGACCGGGTCGCCTTCTTTATCGCTTATCTCATAAGGAATAGTTATATCTCCTGCTTGTTCACCGCTGACACCCATAACGACAACGGTTGGTGGATTGTCGTTATCAACGATGAAGTTATTGGTCGTCCCCGGCTCACCCTCATCATTATCAGAAGGTGTTATTCTGAACCTGGTTTTTTCAAGATATTGGTCAGGAACATCAACAAGTGAATTCCAGGTAATATGCCCAATATATCCTTCCTCCCCGAAATCAGTATTACCTGACACTGTCGCCTCATACCAGGTTGTGCCGGCATCAGGTGAATACTCACAGTATAAACTCACAGTATCCCTCTCAAGGTCAGAGACGGTGAAATAGACATCTATATCACCACTCTGCTCCTCAGTGAAATCTGACAGTAATATTGATGGTGGTTTGTTATTATCTACATAAATCATTCCGCTTACACCCGGCTCACCAACATCTGCGTCGGAAGGCGTTATCCTGAACAGTATCTCTGCAGAATCCACTCCAAGAAGGTCAATTATTGAGTCCCACATCAATTCACTGGAATAATCAGCAGGTTTTATACCGCTTAAGCGTCCACTGACCGTAGCGTTTATCCACGACTGCCCTTTATCCTTGGAATACTCACATAACAACGACACCTCGTCACCCTCATCATCACTGATTGTAAAGCCAATGGGAAACTCGCCCGTCTGCTCACCTACCACCTCTGCAACCTTGACCGCAGGCGGATTGTTATTATCAAGGTGGAAATTACTGGTGGTATCTATCTTTCCCTCGTCATTGTCCATAGGAACTATCTTGAACTGCGTCGTCCTTATATCAACACCTCTGGTGTCATCCAAACTCTTCCACACCAGATTACTCTTATAATCGGTAGAGGTTATATCGGTTATGTTCCCCTCCACCGTTGCCTTCTCCCAGTTCTCGCCGCTATCAAGTGAATAGAAGCAGTCAAGTGACAGCTTATCCTCCTCCCTGTCCTGCAATTGATAATTAATTACAATGTCTCCCCCTACCTCTTCAAGGATATCCTCAACAATGACCCTGGGAGGTGTATTGTTATCAAGGTGAAATTTGTTTGAGAAACCGGGAGGTCCAGGGTCGTTATCATATGCGATTATCCTGAACATCACATTCTCTGAATCAATCGCCTGACAATCAGCCACCGAATCCCATGTGCATTGTCCGGAATACCTGGCTGGGCGTATAGATGTAGTCGCACCCGAAACAGTGGCGGGTTTCCATGTCTCACCACTGTCAAGAGAATACTCAAACTGTAAACCTATCAGGTCTTGCTCTTCATCAGATATTGTATAATTGAATACCACATCCCCGGTCTTCTCGCCCTCTATGGGTTCAATTGTTATTGATGGTGCAACATTATTATCAACATGAAATAATATTGTTTCACCACTGGTTCCTATCCCACTTGAATCAGATGGTATAATCTTGAACTTGATATCCTTCTGCTCTCTATATTCCCTCCTCTCCTCAGCGATGAGCACGGGGTCTGCCTCGCCCTTCTTCTCCAGCGGACCTATGAGGTCATCATTTGACTTCCACAATAAACTGCCCTTGTATTCGGAAGGACCTATGTTTTCAGTCCTTCCAATAATACTCGCCTCATGCCAGGTCCTGCCTGCGTCATCTGAATACATTGCCTGAATGCTTAAGTAATCACCCTGCTTATCCGAGAGAACATAATTGATGGTTACATCACCAGAGACCTCATCATTTATATCCGAGACGGTGACCGATGGCAACTCAGCTACACCACCTACAAATCCAAATACCGAATCTCTGTAATTATCCTTCTTGAACTGCGACCAGGGCATGTTGGCTCTCGACTCCATCCCCCCAACATCCACACAGTATAAAAACCCATCCTTTCCACCTATCACCATCTCTAAACTTGAATCAGCATCTATGTTACCAACCGCAGGTGAGGTATAAGCTGCTCCACCCAGAACATATGGATAGCCAGGCATTATGGTGCCATCCCCTGAGACAGCATAGACATTCCCGTTCTCACACCCGACTATTATGTCCAGCTTGCCATCTCCGTCTATGTCCGAAACCACCGGAGAGGAATAAAGAACCTTACTGTTCAGATTTACAGGAAAACCAGGAAGAAATGTCCCATCTTCATCTATGACATAGACATTACCATCACCACTGGCAACCACCACTTCTACTACAGTGTCAAAATCAATATCCGCAAGAGCGGGTGAGACATATCGCAGTTTATAACCGGTGCTTACAGGAAAACCCCTAACTGGCGAGCCAGATAGTTCAAAGGCATAGACAGAGTAGTCATCACTGCCCACAACAATCTCGTAAAGACCATCTCCATCAATATCACCGATGGCGGGGCTTGACCTTACATAGTAACCGGTCTTTCTAGACCATATCACCGATAGAACACCTGAAGCATACCTGCAAAAGTAAACACGACCATCGTCAGCACCAAATGCAATCTCTATGTTACCATCGCCATCAACATCACCAACCGCAGGCGATGATTCTACCCTTGGGTTGCCTGTCTTTGAGATCTTCTCAGGGAAGCCAGGCAACAATCCACCGCTACCAGACCAGGCATAGAGTTTTCCATCAACTGCGGGGACTATAATATCGTTCCTGCCGTCTTTATCAAGGTCAATTACTGCGGGTGTTGCTACTATTCCATCATCCGCAACCACAGGGAATCCCGACACAATTGAGCCATTGCCATTGTAGGCATACAATTTTCCATCGGTTGTTCCTATGATTATCTCAAGTGCTGAATCGGAGTCAATATTCGCAAGAACTGGGGACGAAATGACTGAACTACCGAGGTCAATTGGGAAACCAGTGGCAATACTCCCCGAGCCGGTAAATACATACAGCTCACCGGTTCCTGAGCCAATTACTACCTCTTTCCTGCCATCACCATTGACATCGCCAATGGCAGGGCTGGATATAGTTGCCTTAACACCTGCATAATCTACTACCCACTCTTCTGTATATGAGAAGGTAATAGATAAACACAAAACCAATCCTATCGCCACAACCAGGGTTATTCTTCCCGGGTCTTTCATAACATCTCTTATCTCTTTAATAATACACTATTTTATGCCAAAATTATAGTTAAAAAACACTCGGTTTTTCTACATAATAATAACATTATTTTCAAGGCAAATTAAACAATATTAAGCAAAAATGAAATATTGTATATGGACATAATAGAAACCGTGCTAACAAATAAAAATAACAATCATTAGACCTCTCTAAGAGTTAAGAATCTTTTAGACTGAGATATATGGAAGGAGCGAATGAAGTATTCAGAGAATCGTTCAAAGTAATAAGATAAACAGATAAATTCTAAAGGCATAAAATTATCCAACAATAACTAATTCTACAGTTGAATTTACTGAACATCAAAATCCTGGCGAAAACACCCTTACTCTTCAAAATATATTCTCATATAATAGTTCTACAATCTGCACCGCAAGTTATAATAAACTATATAGAATAACTATGGTTGATAGAGCACAGAAAAGCGAGCAGAAGATAAAGCAGAAATTGAAGATGGCGCCGAGGGTTCTTGAATACATCAAGATACTCAGAATGCCGGCTCAGGAGTTGAGAACCTACCTCAGGCAGTCAGCTGAGCAGAACCCTTTCGTGGATGTTTCTGATGAATCAACAGAGGAGGATTATCCCGATGAAACAGCGCCGACCTCCGATTACGAGCCCAATAGGCGAGTGGTGATGGAGGCAAAAATCGCTAATAGAAAGCCCTCCCTCCAGAGTCACCTTCTCAATCAGTTAAACCTTTTAGTTGAAAGTGAAGAGGAGAAAAAGATTGGCGAAATACTTATAGGCGAGATAGATGAGCGGGGTCTCTTTACCGCCTCCGTGACTGAACTCTCAAAGTGGTATGGTATTGAGGAGAGCAAACTTAGAGATGTGCTCAAAAGGGTGATACAGAGGATGGAGCCGACAGGAGTAGGTGCCGAGAGCGTTGAGGAGGCAATTGAAATACAGTTGCGTGAGGCGGGTTTCAGGATAAAGAATTTGAAACAACTGGTTAAAACATACATCAAGAATCCTGGAATTGAATACACAGATATCTCAAAGAGATACAAACTTACAGAGGAAAAGTTTGAAGAGTTTAAGATACTGATAAGAAATGCCAGACCATATCCGGCTGAGGGTATGGATGACATTGAGCGGGTTGGAGAGTGGGAACTGGAGGCAGTGCCCGCAAATGGTGGTCTTAAGGTGCGACTTAACCCCAGGGCTTGTCCCAATCTGATAGTTAAGCGCGAATACTATAACACAATTATGAATTCGGAGGGAGTAACGAAAGATGATTTGAGGTTCATCAGAGGGTTATTCAGGCAGGCAAAGGATATGCGCTGGACGGTGAACCGGCGCCTGGAGACAGTCCTTGAGGTATCTCAGGCGGTGCTGGACGCACAACCCCGCTTCTTAAAAGAGGGTCTCAAGGGAATAAGACCCCTGAAGATGGAGGATATAGCAGACAAACTGGGCACATCAATCTCTACGATAAGCAGAGCAGTATCATCAAAGTATATAAAGACACCGCATGGCATACTTCCCATGAAGATATTCTTCACCAAGAAGGTCAGGGATAAATCACAGAGGGAGATACTGGAGGCGATAAAAGAGATAATCGCTGATGAAGACCCCAGAAATCCCCTATCGGATGAAGAGATACTTGCAAAACTCAAGGCGGATGGTTATGATATTGCCCGCAGAACAGTAGCGAAATACAGAGATATGCTTAATATACCGTCGTTGTGGAAGAGAAAAAGATTATCTGGAGTAGTAAGAAGGAATAAGAGGATATAGATAATGGAGGTATGAGATTTGAGGGAATATGATATAGCAATTCTGGGAGGAGGGTCGGGTGGATATGTAGCAGCGATAAGGGCGGCGAAGATGGGAGTGAGTGTAGCCCTAATAGAGAAGGATAAGGTAGGTGGCACCTGCCTTAATCGGGGCTGTATACCTACCAAGGTGATGATAGAAGCAGGGCACAGATACAACATAGCATTAAATTCAAGCGAATACGGCGTTGATATCAGAGATGCTGAATTCAACTACAAACGCATGTTGAAGACGAGAGAAGAGGTGGTGAAAACATTGAGGGATGGTGTTCTGCACCTTTTGAAGAAGTTAAAGGTTGACTTGATAGAGGGATATGGAGAGCTTACATCAGAGAACACAATTATGGTTGATGGAGTAGAGGAAATCAGGGCGAACAATATAATTCTTGCTACTGGTTCAAAACCTTCTTCATTACCTGGTCTTGAGATAGATAACAAATACATTCTGACCAGTGATGATATACTTGAACTAGAAAAACCACCAGCGAGATTGATAGTGGTTGGAGCGGGTGCAATCGGATGTGAGTTTGCATATATATTCGCAAATATAGGTGTCAAGGTTTATCTTGTTGAACTGCTTGATAGAGCAATTCCTGGCAGTGATAAACGCGCCTCAAGGGTCATCGCATCAAAATTGAAATCACTTGGAGTAAAACTTTCAACAGAAACTACTATCAAGAGATGGACAAAGAAGGACGGCTGTCTGGAAGCGACCTTAGAGGACGGCATAGTGATTGAAGCAGAATGTATCTTACTATCGGTTGGCAGGGTTCCCAATACCGATAGTTTCAGCAATATAGGTGGTATAAAGCTGAATAACGGTGGCTTTGTGGAGACCGATGAATACCTCCACACTGGCTGTGGCAATATCTATGCTATTGGCGACATTCTTCCCCGCCCCATGCTGGCTCACAAGGCATTCTACGAAGGCGTAATAGCGGTAGAGAATATACTTGGATACAAAAGAAAGGTGAGATATGATATTATTCCAAGTGTGGTATATACAATACCTGAAATAGCCCAAGTGGGACCCACTGAGGATGAATTGAAAGAGAGCGGGTATGAATACACAACAAGCACATTTCATTTTAGAGCGCTTGGAAGGGCACTTGCGATGGGAGAGACAGATGGTTTCGTTAAAATAATCTCAGGTGCTGATGGAAGGATTCTATCGGGAACCATAGTCGGTCTATCTGCTGGCGAATTGATTGGTGAGATTTCACTGGCAATACTCTCTGAGATGAAAGCAGATGAGTTCAAAGACCTTGTCCATAGTCACCCTACCCTGTCAGAGGCAACAGGTGAGGCATTATGGGGCTTATCAGAAAGAATGATACACTCGCTTTGAATAATATGAGAAGACCCCCAAGATATAAGAAGACGGGATTGCCAGAGGCGGGTTCCACAAAAAGGATACTCAATATATTGAAGCGATACCGCCTTCACACGGTATGTGAGGAGGCGAAGTGTCCTAATAAGGGCGAGTGCTTCAGCGCCGGCGTAGCGACTATTATGATACTCGGGAATATATGCACCAGAGGGTGTGCTTTCTGCGGTGTAACCGGTGGCATACCACTACCAGTTGAACCAGATGAGCCCGAGAGGGTAGGATTAGCCCTAAGGGAGCTAAATCTGGACTATGTGGTTATTACATCAGTTACCAGAGACGACCTGCAGGATGGCGGCGCCGGGGTCTTCTACGAGACCGTAAAGATGATAAGAAAACACTCGCCTGCTACAAAGGTTGAGATACTGATTCCTGACTTCAATGGTGATGAAGATGCCCTCAATAGGGTCATAGACAGTGAGCCATACTGTATCTCTCATAATATTGAGACGGTGAGAAGATTATATAAAAGCATTCGCCCTGGCGCTGACTACGATAGGTCTCTTGAGATATTGCGAAAAATAAACAGCAGGAAAGATGGTATATCCACAAAGTCGGGCTTTATGTTAGGATTGGGTGAAAAAAACGAAGAAATTGAGGAACTGATGTATGACCTGAGAGATGTGAAGGTTAAGAAGTTGGTTATAGGTCAATATTTAAGACCGTCACATGCGAATGTTCCAGTAAGCAGATACTATACAGAAGAAGAATTTAAAGAATGGGGTGAGAGGGCGAAAGAGATGGGGTTTGAAAGTGTATTATCAGAACCATTAGCCAGAACATCATACCATGCGACTGTATGAACAGAAGGTAAGGAGGTTAATATGGCTATAAACATTCAGAGTAAAAATATTGAAATTTCACCATCAACCGAGAAATATATAAATAAGAGGTTATCTAAAATTGAGAGAATGTTAAAATTTGGTTATGATAATCTAAATATGGTGATAAGTTTAGAAAAGCACAGATATATCGTTGAGGTATCTCTAAAATCCAAAGGTCATTCCTATAGGGGAACTGATGATTCCAACGACCTCAGAACCTCAATTAATAATGCATTTGATAAGATTGAAAAGCAGATAAGACGCCAGAAGGATAGATACTTATCATCAAAGCGACCGGCAACGGAACCAACCGTTGAGGAGGAAACAACCACCATTGCTGAAGAGGAGATTATTATTCATAATATACAATACAAACCGATGACGATGGAAGAAGCACTACAGCATTTCAGGTCATCTAATCACGAGTTTTTTGCATTTATAGATGCTCATACCGACAGGGTTAATGTATTATACAGAAGAACTGACGGTAGGATTTGTTTGTTAAAACCATTATAACATATTTTTACAGGGAGGAATAATATGCGTATTGCTGACCACATCTCAAGTAAGACCATTAAGATTGGTCTGACAGGTAAAACAAAAGATGAAATCCTGAAAGAGATGGTTGAGGTTCTATCCAATTCAGGAAACATCAAAGACCCGAACAGGATATACGAAGCGGTGGTGGAAAGAGAGCGACTATGTTCCACCGGCTTTGAGCATGGAGTAGCAATTCCACATCCAAGACAGGGTCAGCCGGATATAGTGGAGAACCTAACCATTGCATTTGGTTCGTCAAAGAATGGAGTGGACTTTGAGGCGCTGGATGAAGAACCGGTATATATATTCTTTATGCTAGCCGCCCCAAATGACCAAGAACATCTAAGGGCACTGGCACGACTCTCAAGAATGCTAAAAAAGGAGGAATTCAGAGAGGAGTTGAATAAGGCAAAAACCCCTGATGATGTATTAAAACTCATATCAAAGAGAGAAGAAGAATTGAGTTAGATTTAATTATTACTATAAGTTGTCATTACCAAATATGGTTAAGGTAAACAAGCTCACGGTAGAGAGATTGTATTCTGAGTTCGGTGAGAACGACAACCTCATACTTC
The DNA here is from genome assembly GCA_003647715.1 of Candidatus Coatesiibacteriota bacterium. GTDB lineage: Bacteria > RBG-13-66-14 > B26-G2 > B26-G2 > B26-G2 > B26-G2. The sequence continues at coordinate 3,980 of QMNJ01000001.1, read as the reverse complement.
TAAATTCCAATGCTGACCTAGATAGAGAAATTGCGAAAAAAGAGGTTAATAGACCATCACTTGCTATCGCTGGTTTCTTTGACACCTTTGCTTCCAAGAGAATTCAAGTCCTTGGCAAGACGGAGCATGATTACCTCAAGACAAAAGATAAAAAGTATAAAAAAGAGGTCTTTGAGAAAATAGTCACCTATGACATACCCTGTTTCATAATCTCCCGCTCTCTACCCTGCCCGCAGGAACTGCTGGAATCAGCAGACCACAAGAGAATACCTGTCTTTGCTTCTCCTCACCCCACTGGAATATTGGTCGCTAACCTCAGTTATTTCCTCTGGGATACCATGTCTAAGGAAAAACTCATTCACGGTGTTTTAGTTGACATATATGGTGTGGGAACACTGATTCTCGGCAAGAGTGGAATAGGTAAGAGTGAGTGCGCCCTTGAACTCGTCTCCAGGGGGCATAGGTTGATATCCGATGACCAGATATATGCAAAACGGCTGATAGGGGGTGAACTCGTAGGAAGGTCAGACACCAATATACAGAACCATATGGAGATACAGGGATTGGGCATAGTGAACATTGCACGACTTTTCGGAGCAAGCGCTATAAAGGAATCAAAGAGAATTGAATTGATAATAAATCTTGAAGAGTTTGATAAGTCCAAGGAATATGACAGAACAGGTCTATATGAGCAGATTTATGACATTCTGGATGTGAAACTCCCCTATGTGACCATTCCCGTATTCCCCGGCAAGAATATTGCAACCCTCATTGAGGTTGCAGTTCTGAACCAGATTCTTAAACAGAAGGGCTATCACTCTGCAAAGGAGTTCAACAGAATGCTTATTGAAAAGATGCTTAAAGAAAGTAATAAAAATGAAGAATAACCATAGCATAGGGTTACTATTAGTAAGCCACAACACGATTGGCAGAGATATGATGGAGGCAGCGGAGTTAATACTTGGCAGAACCAATCTGATTCGTTGTGTATCGGTGAGGTCAAAGGATAAATTGGAAGAGGTTGTTGAGGTGATAAAACATGAGGCAGATGAACTTAAAAGCAGATGTGAAGCAATTCTCATATTAACCGATATGTGGGGAGCCAGTCCGGCAAACTCAGCAGTAGAGGCGGTAAAGAATCTCAGGTCAAATAACATAGAAACCGCATTAGTTACCGGCTTGAATTTACCTATGTTGATATCTGCTATTGCATATCACAGAGAGATGAACATCCAGGACCTCGTAAAAAAGGTAATTGAGGTAGGTAAGATGAGTCATTTAGATGCGACCAAGATTATTTAGACAGATTTAGATATATTTATATGATGAAGGTATATTACATACTGGATGAATTGGCGAGTGAGATACAAAGTGCTCTGCCATGGGTTGATATATTCAACGCCAGAAGTTTGGTAATAGTAAGTAAGACCCTATCAAGAAACAGAATAGCTGAATTCATATGGAGGTTCAGGGTCCCCCAATTTCTTAACATCAAAATAATGTCCCCGGAGCAGGTGCCAATAATGTCTCTTAAAAGAGATATTGAGGAAAGAACACTGATTATTTTTGAGAGTTTAGAAGACATAATTGAACTGATATATAGGGGAATGCCCCTTAAGCAATTATACATTGCCAGGATGCCCGATATTGGAACACGAAAACAATTAATGGAAAAGGTCAACATATCACCACTTGATTACCAAAAACTGTTGTTATTAAGGCAGACAGGAACAAAGATATTTCTTGACCCCATAAGAAGAATATCAATGTTGCAGATAGAGGGGCTGATAAGGGAAATACTGTTCGGTTGATTAACAGACGGAGGATTTTTAATGACCATAAAAGAGCGAGAAGTAGAGATACTTAATAGGTATGGTCTTCACGCCAGACCAGCAGCCAAGTTTGTCCAGACCGCAAAGAAGTTCAAAAGTGATATATTTGTGGAGAAAGACGGTGAGCGCATTGATGCCAAATCTATTATGGGCGTGTTGATGCTTGCCTGTGCAAAGGGGCATAAAATAAAACTGATTGCTGATGGTGATGATGCTGATATTGCAATTGAAGAACTTGTAAATCTTATAAACGATAAATTTGGAGTTGAATAAATGCCAAGAGAGAAGAAATTATCAGGAATTCCAGCGTCACCCGGCATTACTATCGGTAAAGCAACGATAGTAAAATCCACCCACACGAAGATGGAGGATTTTGCAGGCAGGGTAGAGAATCCCGAGATTGAGGTAAAGAGATTTGAAGATGCGGTAGAGGGAGTTAAGAATAGAATAACCACAATTAAAGAAAGTATGGATAGCTCATCCCCTGCGTTTTCTGTTTTTGATTTCTATCTGGAATTGCTTGAGGATAATAGCATAATTAATATATGCAAAGATAAGATAAAAGAGGGAAAGACAAAAGCAGAGGCGGGAATACACGCAACCATTACAGATATAATAAAGAACTATAGTCAATCGGATGATAGATTCTTTTTAGAGAGAATGCAGGACTTAAAGGATTTAACCCGTCTTCTGATAGCAGAACTCCAGAACGAAGATTTGGATATTATTGGAGGCGATGAACCACAGATAATCGTTGCGAAGAACCTTGCTCCATCTCAAACAGCCCTATTCACCAGAGACAAGGTATTGGGTTTCGTCACTGACGCAGGTGGCAAGACCAGCCACACCGCTATAATGGCAAAATCCCTGGGCATCCCTGCAGTGGTGGGGACCAGAACTGCAACCCTATTCATAAAAGATGGTGACACTGTCATAATTGACGGTAAAGAGGGGCTGGTAATTGTAAACCCATCACCCCCGGTGTTGAGGAAATATAAGAGTAAGAAGAAGCGTTACGATAAAATAACAAAAGACCTGATTGAACAGTCAAAGCTACCTGCAGTCACAAAAGACGGCTACAAGGTAACGCTATCTTGCAACATTGAACTTGCTCGGGAGGTCAAACAGGTGAAGGAGTGTGGTGGGGAAGGTATTGGACTATACCGAACCGAGTTTTTATTCCTCAACCGAACCGATGTACCATCAGAAGACGAGCAGTTTGAGATATACAAAATGGTAGTTGAGGAGATGAACCCTCATCCCACGGTGATAAGGACTATAGACCTGGGCGGCGACAAGTTCATGTTCTATGCAGACACCCCGAAGGAGTTAAACCCATTCCTCGGCTGGAGAGCAATCAGGTTCTGCCTGGAGCGGACGGATATCTTCAAGGCACAATTGAGGGCTATACTGAGAGCAAGCGCCTTCGGAGATGCTAAAGTTATGTTCCCACTTGTTAGCGACATACACGAACTGAGAAGAGCAAAGATGATAGTGAAAGAGGTCAAGGATGAACTGAAGAAGAGGCGTATAAAATTTAATAGAGAGATTGAGGTAGGGATAATGGTGGAGGTGCCCTCAACCGCTGTCCTCGCCCACCTGTTCGCAAAGGAGGTTGACTTCTTCTCCATAGGCACAAATGACCTCATACAATACACGCTTGCTGTAGATAGAGTAAACGAGCGTATCTCTTATCTCTACGACCCCTATCATCCTGCGGTATTGAACCTCATCCACAGGGTTATTGACAGCGCCCACAAGAACAGAATATGGGTTGGTGTATGCGGCGAGATGGCGGGAGACCCCATATCAACTTTATTGCTTGTGGGAATGGGAGTAGATGAACTATCAGCAAGCCCCACAAACATTCCCGCTGTGAAATATGCCATAAGGTCGGTTGAGTTCAGCGAGCTGAGAGAGATTGCCTTAAAAGCGCTTAAGATGGCAACTGCCATGGAAATTAAGAACTATCTGCTAAATGAAACCCCACTGAAGAATCTGAAACTTATATCATCTGACTAAATATATATTAGCCAATAGAAGTTTACTATCTATATACTATCTCAAAGCCCTTGCGGTCAAAACTCCTATATTGTTATCTGTATTCTATTCACAATAACCGAATAATTAATATGGCAAATAATATCT